>CATLAS010000100.1 GCA_949878535.1 uncultured Eubacteriales bacterium
CTGGATCCAATCTGTTACATCTGCAATATATCGTACCAATTCAAATGCATCCAGTGCGTCCACTTCTCCATCTCCGTTTACATCCCCACGCAGAAAGGATGCCGCGCCAGCCGGCACGGCAACGGTAAAGGCAGCAAGCAGCACAGACGCGATGAGCAAACCACAAATCCATTTTTTCATAATAATCTCCATTCCGCCAGGGCAGCGGCGACACAAATAGAAATAAAATTCGACTGTGTTTCCTTTGGAAACAAAAACGGGGTGGATCCCATTTTAAGGAAAATTCAGGCATAAAATTGTTGTATACGAAATTTAATACAATGTAATTTTCGCACCAACATTCCTTTTCTCTCTTTGCATATACACCCTGCAGGCAGGATGCAATTCTAATAAACTGTACTTTTATTATAATATACAGACCGTTTTTTTTCAATAGTTTTTCCCGGATATACGTCAGAAAATCGGACTTGTCATCCCAGTATTGACAAGTATATGGTATTTTTGTTATAATAATGTTGACTTTAGTTGGCAGTTATATTATATAGAAGGAGCGAGCTGTATGGACAAAAATGACCGCAAACGCACACATATCAATTTTGCTTCCACCCCAAGCACTCCTTTGCTTTTTTGTACACCCGCACAAGCCACTGCATTGCTGCATGAAGACCGCAAGCCTGTATTTTTAATACGGCACGGACTGACCGCCTGGAATATGCAAATGCGGCTGCAGGGGCGGGAAAATATTCCACTGAATGAAGAAGGACGCAGTCAGGCAATGCACTGTGCCGCATTTTTGGGAAAGGCGCTGGTTGAAAACAAAGTACCCCTGCAAAATGTATATGCCTCTCCTCTTATGCGGGCATATGATACAGCAACATACATAGCTGACGGGTTGGGCCTTGGAAAACCGTCTATTGAAAAAGGCCTGATAGAACGGGATTACGGTTCTCTGTCTGGATTAACCCCCGCTAAGAAAAAGGCTCTGTATCCCACACCGGCAGATTATCCCAAAGATGTGGAAAGCATTCCCAACGCAGCACGCCGGATGAAGCGTACCCTTTCTCAGATGTGTCAAGAGAAAGCGGACAAAGTGTTTGTTGCAGTAACCCCCGGGGGGATCATGAATGCATTATTTTCCTCTTTAACTGGAGGAAGGGCCGGCCTGGGACCCAATGTGACGCAAAACTGTGCTGTGGCTATGGTTGCCGTTGGAAGATATGATATCATTCCTTTGGCGTTTAATTTAAATGAAAGTATATTCCCGGAATATGTTCAAGAAATTGACTTCCCTATGTCTGTTTAAAAAATTATATAAATAAAAAGGCTCCCGAAAGGGAGTTTTTTGTGTCCTATGCCTCCCCCCGACAAAGGGAGGTGGGTTTTGCGCAGCCAAACGCGGAGGGATTGTCTGTGATACTGTCGATTTAAGAATTCTGCTAAATGATAGCAAAACAATCCCTCACCCGCTACGCGGGAGCTCCCTTTACACAAGGGAGCCTTTTGCTTTTTGGGAGATTGCGCAGAACTCCTTATGGAGCCGTAGCGGATCCTCACATGGGAGCTTTTTTATTTATGCTCCACAACAGTTCCTTTTACTGGAGGAATGCTTGAAACGCATTGTGCAAACCGTGAAGTCCCCCCCATTGGAGAACCGCCAATTCTACACCCAGAGTTCAAAAACGCCGGCGCAATCGGAAAGCTTGGTAAATGTAATATTTGTAAAATGCTGTCTTATTTCCTCAAAAACAAAATATGCTTCCTTATCGTCCCATATATCTCCACTTTTCACTCTGCACGCTTCCAGATCACTTCTTGTTTCAAATGCTACATCCCCGATATAAATTCTGCCGCCAGGACGAAGCCGAGACAAAAGCGTGTTCAGAAACCCGACTTTTTCATCATCCATCAAATGATGCAGAGTGTAAGTTGCAACAATGCAGTCATATTCCTGTGCCTGCAGCTCCTCCACTAGCCCCTTTGAGAAATCGCCCTGATACAAGCAGGCATCCGGCATTTTTTCCTGCGCAATCTCAATCATACGCCCTGAAAAATCCTGCCCCCAGATTTTGCATCCGTTTTCATACAACTTTGCTGTCAGTGTGCCGGTTCCAAATCCAAGATCCAGCACATTTCTGCCGGTTCCAGCCAGAATCCGGTCGAAGATCTCGCCGAGCACTTTTTTATATCCGGCAAAAGGATAGCTGTTCGCATCGTCTGACAATCCGACGCTTTTGTCATAATCCTGCGCCCATAGATCAAATCCGTTTTCGTTGCGCATTGTCTCCTCCTTGAAATAGATCCATATTTACAACCTTCAACGCAATCATTCTGAAAGCCATTGAATAAATGCAGTTTTATCTACACTATTATATCCTGCATTTCTATAAAAATCCAGTGTCTTTTTTTCTTTACTTCCTGTAAGCAGCATCATTTTATAGCAATGGTTTTGCAGAGCTATCTGTTTTGCATATGCCTGACATTCTGATGCAAGTCCGCGCTTCCTGAAGTCTGTATGGGTCACTACATTTTCCACAAAAGCATATGGGCGTGCATTTCTTGTTAAGTTAGGAATGATAACGCACACACAGGAAGATACAATTTTTCCGTCAATCTCATTTACTATCAAATGATGATTTTCATCTTGTACGATTTGTTCCCATGTATGTAATACGTAATCTGTCTGCTCCGGAATTGATTTTTCATGCAGGCATAAATACAATTTCAAGATTTCATACAAATCTTTTTTTCAGCTTCGCGCACCATAGCCATTCACCTTTTCTTTATCACCGCATCCGCGCCAGCCGGTGCAGTTCCTGCTCCAGTGCATCGCAGAATACGGCAAGTTCTTCTTCTGTATTTTGATAAGACAAACTGATGCGCAGGGAACAATCTGCCTCACGCTCGCTGAGTCCAAATGCCAAAAGGGAGCGGCTAACCTTTTTCGCCCGTGCAGAACAGGCGCTTCCTGCACTGACGCAGATTCCTTTTGCAGACAAGGCACGAAGCATCACTTCACTTTTAATATTTGGCAAGGTGATGTTCACAATCGCATCTGCACCACACTCTGGCTTGTTAATCTGTACCAACCCCGACAAATTTCCAATTAGAAAGTCATGGAGACTGCTCACTTTCTTTGCACGTGTATCCGCTTCCAGCATTCCTTCCCGGGCAGCAGCGCCAAACGCTGCAATCGCCGGAACATTTTCTGTTCCGCTGCGCAGTCCGCCCTCCTGTCCGCCTCCATACAGAATGGGAGTAATCCGTTTTCTACGGATCGTATCCTGGGAAACGTACAAAGCGGCAGCTCCTTTAGGCGCATATATCTTATGAGCACTAACAGACAAGGTGTCCACACCAAGAGAAGCGGGGGTAAAAGGCACACGCATATAGCCCTGCACGGCGTCACAGTGTATATGAGCGGCGGGACTTTTTCTGCGGATAATTTCTGCCGCCGCGCGGATCGGGTATAGTGCGCCGGTTTCGTTATTCACAAGCATCATAGCAGCAAGGATCACGCTGTCGTCCACCGCTTGCTCCAGATCATCCAAATCCAAAGCACCACCCTTGGTTGGAATGCGATGAATAGTAAACCCATCTGCTTCCAACCTTGCCGCAGCATTCTCTACAGAGGGGTGCTCCCCTTCTGTTATTAAAATTTTTCCCCTGCTGCCGTTTTTCTCTGGTCTGTTTTTTGCATACACCGTTCCAAAGATCGCTTGATTATTTGCTTCTGTTCCACAGGAACAAAACAGAATCTGCCCATCCGTTGCACGGCGCAATCCGAAAGATGCTGCAATCTGTCGCCGGGCTTCCTCCAACAATTTGTGTGCATCTATACCCGCCTGATGGACCGAACCGGGATTTCCATAACATATGCGCAAGGCTTCCTGCATTTTCTGCAAGGAAGCCTCTGACGGTTTTGTTGTTGCGCTGTTATCCAGATAAATCATTTTTTCCATGTATTTATGCCTTATTTGAAAGAGAAATTTTCCAGAACCAGATCCAGATCTGATAAATGCTCTTCTAAATAATCTGGTGTGGAGGTATAGGTTACGTAGTATATATAGTTTTTCCGCAATGCGGCTACAATGATATACTGGTATTCTTTTTCATTCAGCACTGCATTGAACGTATACTTGACAGCATCTGCACCGCCAAGCTTTGTATCCTCTTCGGCAGTAACCTCCATGGAATCATAGATGCTATTAAACTGTTCCGTATAACCATCCCACCAATCGGATACAGTGGAGTCATCCAGATTCATACCAAAAGCAGTGGCTGATACACTGGTGGCATCACCGGAGGAATAATATGCACTGGTATAGAGGGATGATTTATCCACCCGCCAGCCCTCTGGAACGTAAAACAAATAATCCGCTTCATCGGATGATGCAAGCTGCATTCCCGACGGAACATCCGGGTTCTGCTTTTTCCCGCAGCCGCCAAGCAGCATACCGGCGAGCAGCAGCAATGATACCAGCAAGATACCTGTTTTTTTCATCGTATATCAAGCCCTTCTTTCGTTTGAAATATGAATTGTGCGATACGTCGCCTTATTCATAAATCGGATACTGGTTGCAAATTTCTGTAACCGCACCGCGGATGTAGTCAGCTTTGCCTTCAAAATCAGTTGCTGCCAATGCCATGAGATGTGCAAGGGTTTTCATTTCGGAGACACCCAAGCCGCGGGTTGTGACAGCGGGGGTTCCCACACGGATTCCGCTGGTTACAAACGGCTTTTCAGGATCATTAGGGATTGCATTTTTGTTTACAGTGATATACACCTGATCCAGTCTCTGCTCCATTTCCTTACCGGTAATATGCATGGGACGCAGATCTACCAACATCAAGTGGTTATCTGTTCCACCGGAAACCAAATCAAAGCCTTCTGCAAGAAGTCCTTCTGCAA
>CATLAS010000101.1 GCA_949878535.1 uncultured Eubacteriales bacterium
ACGCACCTTTGCATATACTCCCTCAGGCAATGGTTATACAGACGAATGCACTGCACGGGATATCACCATAGAACTGCACGATGTTGCCGCACTGCGGTGTAAGGATGCTCCAGCAGGCACAACTGTTTCCTATAACGCAGATGCCCACTGCGCATCTGTTTGCATTCCGTCCGTTTCTCCGGCATCCGCCTTTACGGTAATACTGGAGAATGTGTAAGAAGAATCAAAGGATTCCCCCAGCAAAGGGAGGTAGTACCATAGTACACCGCAGATCTTCAGTAAAACCAAAGCCTCCTTTGTGCAAAAGGAGGTGGCACGGCCAAGCGTAGCGATCGTGACGGAGGAATTGTGTGCATAGACTGCCGATTTACTGATTCTATAAAATGAAAGCATAAACAATCCCCCAGTCGCTCCGCGACAGCCCCCTTTACACAAGGGGGCCTTTCATTTTTTGTGCTCTGCGTCACCCCTTTGCACATGGAGCCCTAATGAAGCAGGTACTTTGCGAGAGTTCCCTTTACTGGGGGCCTTTTTCATTTGGTAAAAACCTGCAGCATGCAGCTTTCGTTGGAATTGCGAAGCGGATCCTCGCATGGGTACCTTTTTCCTGTTCGACTCTCTATTACAATTTCCACACGGGAGGCTAATAAGTTTGCGCTGTACCCTCCTATCATCCCATTAAAAAAGCGGCTCCGTTGGAGCCGTTTTTTAATCCATATACGATGTTGCAATACTGTTGGCACCGCAATACTCGTCAATCACACTGCCTTTATCGCAATTTACCGTCACATTGGTACTGTACGCAAGCAAGCCCTCGCCGATTTCCTCAACCGAATCCGGCACCGTAACCGTTTTCAATCCTGTTATCCCGGAGAAAGCATATGCATCCAGTGAAGTTACACTTTTCGGAACTTGTATTTCCGTCATACTGGTGCAGCTTACAAAAGCACACACGCCGATCTTTTCAATTCCTTCGTGCAGTGTAATAGACTGCAAACTCTCACACTGGGCAAATGTGTAGGACGGTATGGATGTCAATCCTTTCGACAACTCTGCCTTTGTCAAACCAGTGCAGTCTGCAAAAACATACTCCCCCAAAGTATCTACAGAATCCGGGATCTTGATTTCCTTCATTGCTATGCAATGGCAGAACGCATACGCCCCAATGTTTTTCAGCGTTTCAGGCAATTTCAGCGACTGCAATCCCTCACAGTAATAAAATGCCGCCTCACCGATCGACTCCAAATTTTCCGGCAGCATAACTTTTTTCAATGCAACGCAGTTGTTGAAAATACCATTTGGAATCGTCGTCATTCCGGATGGCAAATCTATTTCTGACAGGCTCTCGCACATGTTAAAGGTGTATTCGCCAATTGTTTTCACTGTGTCCGGCAATGTAACGGCCGCCAATGACGTACACCCTTCAAATGCACACATTCCTATAGATTCTGTTCCCTCCGGAATAGTCACAGACTGCAAAGCAGTGCAGGTAGAAAAAGCATAATCCCCCACTGTTTTCAGTGAAGCCGGAAGATCAATTTCCGTAAGCGCTCTGCAATAAGAGAACGCGCCCTCGCCAATTTCCGTCACCGAATCTGGAATGTGAACCTCTTCCAATGCAGAGCAATATACAAATGTACCCATTTCAATGACTGTAGTGCCTTCCGGAATCGTAATGCTTTTCAATTTTTTTGCATTTCCGAAAGCGTGCGCCTCAAAATGCGTCACCGATTCCGGAAGCATGATCTCCTCCATGGTAGGATCATCCGCCTGATTAAAACAGCCCAGCCCAATCGTAGTGACGGGATATCCGTTCACCTCGTCAGGAACCCTCACCAGCGTGTCCTTTCCCGTGTACCCAGTAAGGGTAGCCGTTCCGTCATCATATACAGAATATGTGTAATCCTTCCATTTCTGGTTTTCCTGCACTAAAACAGCTCCAGAAGGGTTATTCTCTGCCGCACCGGATGCAGAATTTCTATCCCATGCAAAGATAAGCACTACAGCGCCGGCTGCAAGCAAAACTGCAGCAGCAATGCAGAAGGTCAGTATAACCGCTCTCTTAGACAACCGCTTCCCGGCAGCCTGTTCATTGCTGGTTTGTTTTTCTTCCATCGCCTTGTCCCTTCCCTCGTTTCGTTTTTTTATTCTTACTCCGCAAAATCAGCGCTGTTATGCAAAGTGCCACGCCAACAACACAAATTCCCAGAAAAACCTGAAACGGCAGATAAGACAAAAGTGCGCCGCCTGCTTCAACGGTTCTGCCGGTAAACAGCATCAAAAGCATCCCCGCACCGCCGCAGAATAAAAGGGCCGCCCCAGCCATCATACAGCCATACCACACAGGCAGAACTGCCTGCTGTGCTTTATTTGGAAACATAGCGCCCACCATACCTTCTCTGGCGAGACCAAATAAAAGATAATTCCCGGTCACATGCAAAATTTCAGCAGCCCGACGCACTGTTTCCGTATCTGGCTCCCCGTTTCCTGCTTCCCACTCCGTATATTCTTCGGGAGAAACTTCCAGACGTTCTGCAATTTCCTGCACAGACAAACCTGCCTTTTCCCTTGCATTGGCAAGGCGCGCCGCAAGTGTTACCAATGCATCGCTTTTTTCTGTATTTTTCACACGATATCTTCCTTTACAGTAGTATCAGTTGTTTCATTGTAGCATATTACAGATCCTGTTTCCATAGTTTTTTGTAAATATTCCGCCGCCATGCAGAACGTCTCCCTTGATTTTCGGGTACATGTCTGTTATACTATAATATAAATAGTTTTCATTTATTTTTTATATTTTAATAAAGGTGCGAAAATCTATGAAATCCAAAAATGAGTTTACTGTGCGGCTGGATACCCAGCTATATAAAAAGCTGCTGTATGTTGCAGAGAAGGAAAACAATTCTCTGAACAATCATCTTTTGCATGTTATTCGCAATAACATACAGTATTATGAAAAGACTCACGGTAAAATCAACGCGGCAGCCCTCCCGCTGCCGGATGACACACAGGAGGATACCCCAGAAAATGAAAGATAACCGAAATTACGAAAGCCCATTTTCCACAAGATACGCAAGTGCTGAAATGCAGTATCTGTTTTCCGCCGACATGAAATTCACCACATGGCGTGCGCTGTGGATTGCCCTTGCAGAAGCAGAACAGCGGGAAGGACTGGACATCACCGACGCCCAGCTGGAAGAAATGCGCGCCCATGAAAAAGATGTGGATTATGCTGCAGCTGCAGCATATGAAAAGGAACTGCGCCATGACGTTATGGCGCATATTCACGCGTGGGGTGATCAGATTCCCGGTGCCCGTCCCATCATCCATCTTGGTGCTACCTCCTGCTACGTTGGTGACAACACCGACATGATCATTATGAAAAAAGCCCTGGAACTGGTGCGAGGCAAGCTGCTGCGCGTTATCCAGAACCTGCGGAATTTCGCTATGGAATATCGGGAAATGCCCGCATTGGCATATACCCATCTGCAGCCTGCACAGCTTACTACTGTAGGCAAGCGCGCCACCCTGTGGCTTTACGATCTGCTGCTGGATCTTGAGGATTTGGACTATGTTGCCGGCGGCTTGCTGCTTCTGGGATCCAAAGGCACCACAGGAACACAGGCGAGCTTTTTGGAACTATTTGACGGAGACGCGGACAAGGTTGCCCGGGCAGAAGAATACATCGCATCCAAATTCGGTTTTGCAGGATGTGTACCCGTTAGCGGACAAACCTATACCCGCAAGCATGACAGCCGGGTTATGTCTGTTTTGTCCGGAATCGCGCAGTCTGCATACAAATTTTCCGGAGACATGCGCATCGCCCAATCTTTCATGGAAATGGAAGAGCCCTTCGAAAAGCACCAGATCGGCTCCTCCGCTATGCCGTATAAACGCAATCCCATGCGCAGCGAACGCATTGCAGCGCTGGCCCGCTATGTGATCTCCGATTCGTTGAATCCTGCCATCACCGCAGGCACCCAGTGGTTTGAGCGCACACTGGATGACAGTGCCAACAAGCGTATTTCCATGGCAGAAGCGTTTTTGGCGGTCGATGCAATTCTCAATATATACATCAACATTTCCGAAGGAATCGTAGTCAATCCTATGGTGATTCGTTCCCGGGTAATGGACAACCTGCCCTATATGGCAAGTGAAAATATAATGATGGAAGCTGTAAAACGAGGCGGCGACCGGCAGGAACTCCATGAACGGATCCGCGTGCATTCTATCGCCAGCGCAGAACAAGTAAAGAAATTTGGCAAACGGCACGACTTGATCCAGCGCATCGAAGAGGATCCCCTCTTCCCGCTGACCAAGGAAGAGATTGAAGCACAATTGCAGCCAGAAAATTATACCGGACGCAGTGCGGATCAGGTATGTGCTTTCGTAGAAAAAATTGATGCAATATTAGAAGAAAACCGCTCTGCAATGGGAGCCGGCGCAGAATTGACTGTGTAATTTTAATAATGAAATATATTAAAACAGATCCCGCAGCATGCGGGATCTGTTTTAATTTGTTCGTACTGAGTAAGCCAAAGGCGATAACAAGTCATAAATGCTATCATGCTTCAGATCCATTGTGCAAAGGAGGCGCACCACAATTTTCACCATGTTAAGCCTCCTCTAACAAAGAGAGGCGGCGCGGTGCCAGCCGCGACGGGAGGATTGCCTACCCACCTAAAGCCCCCCCTTGTGCAAAGGGGGGTGGCGCGGCGCCAGCCGTGACGGAGGGATTGCCCACCCACCTAAAGCCCCCCTTGTGCAAAGGGGGGTGGCGCGGCGCCAGCCGTGACGGAGGGATTGTCTAAGTATACTGCTGATTTGCAGATTATTTAAAATGATAGCTTTACAATCCCTCAGTCGCTTCGCGACAGCTCCCT
>CATLAS010000102.1 GCA_949878535.1 uncultured Eubacteriales bacterium
GCGGATGAAGAAAAAATCCGTGTCATGCTTACAGATATTCGCTCCTACGGTATGATGGCGGGTATTGCGCTGAAACCGGCAGTGCCGGCAGAGGAAGTGCTGCCTTATCTTGAACTGGTGGATTTGATTCTTGTAATGACAGTGGAACCGGGATTCAGCGGACAGGCTTTCATGGATATGTCAGATAAAATCCGTAAAATGAAAGAATATATTGGAAAAGAGCCTATTACCATTGCTGTAGACGGTGGAATTAAACCAGATACGGCGGCTGTATGTGCCGCAGCAGGTGCAAATCTGTTTGTGGCCGGAAGTGGGGCGTTCGGCGCACCTTCCATGCAGGCTGCACTGGAGGATATACGAAAGGCGGCAGAGCAGGCATACATAGGCTAAGTGTTGGAAAAAGGAAAAGGGAGGTGCCGATATGATCCTTGAAGTGAGACGATTATTGGACGAAAAGAAGTATGCACTTCTGCGGGACTTTTTATGTTCAAAAGAGGCCGCTGATATTGCATTACTTTTTGAACAGTTTCCGAAAGAAGAAATTCCGCTGATGTTCCGGATTCTGCAAAAGGATTTTGCAACGGACGTTTTCGTTGAAATGGACAGAGATCTGCAAAAGGCACTGATTGAAGCGTTTACGGATCAGGAACTTTTTGAAGTGTTTGACGATCTGTTTATGGATGATACGGTCGACATCATTGAGGAAATGCCTGCAAATGTGGTCAAGCGGATTCTGCGTCACACTACGCCGCAGAAGCGGGAAAAGATCAACCAGCTTCTGCAATATAAAGAGGATTCTGCCGGAACGATTATGACAACGGAATTTGTCAATCTCAAGGCGGATATGACATGCGCCCAGGCGTTTGATTCCATTCGAAAAACAGGGTTGGAAAAGGAAACGATATATACCTGTTATGTTACGGACGGAAAGCGAATTTTGATTGGCGTTGTAACGGTCAAAGATATGATTATGGCTGGAAACGACGCGCGCATCGGCGATATCATGGAGAAAAATCCTGTATATGTGTATACCGATGATGATAAAGAAGATGTTATGAAAGCAATCACAAAATATGACTTTCTCGCTATGCCTGTCACGGACAGGGAAGGACGCCTCATCGGAATTGTAACGATTGACGACGCGGTTGACGTTTTGCAGGAAGAGGATACGGAAGATATGGAAATCATGGCGGCAATCACGCCTTCCGATAAGCCGTATTTCCGCATCGGGGTACTGGAAACCTGGAAGAACAGAATCCCGTGGCTGATGCTGCTGATGGTTTCCGCTACCTTTACCAGCAAGGTGCTGACCCATTTTGAAAACGCATTGAATTCTTTGCCGATTTTAATGGCGTTTGTTCCTCAGCTTATGGATACGGGCGGAAATGCAGGCTCCCAGGCATCCGTTACAGTTATACGCGGACTGTCCCTGGGAGATATCCGCATGCGGGACACGCTGCGGGTTTTGTGGAAGGAACTGCGGGTTTCTCTTTTATGTGCGGTTACTTTGGGGATTGTCAACTTTATAAAAATGTATCTGTTCAACGATGTGAGCAGAGATCGGTTTGGGCTGGGAGAGTCGCTGCTGATCAGCCTTGTAGTTTGTGCTACAATTGCATGTACTGTGGTTATTGCAAAAATCGTGGGCAGTATGCTGCCGATTCTCGCCAAGCGGCTGGGACTGGATCCGGCAGTGATGGCAAGCCCATTTATCACAACGATTGTGGATATTTTTAGTTTGCTGATATATTTCGGAATAGCGGCAGTCATGCTGCATTCTGTTGGAGTTGTTTTATAAAAAGCAGAAAGGCGGGGACAGAAAAGTGTTTGATTATATCAGAGTGGCTGCGGCTGTTCCAAAGGTCAAGGTCGGAGATGTAAAAGCAAATGTGCAGGAAATTTTAAAACAAACAGACGAGGCGCTGGCTGCGGGTGCACAGATCATCGTATTTCCGGAGCTATCTGTTACCGGATACACCTGTGCTGACCTGTTTTTTCAAAAAGCACTGCAAACTAGTGCTATGCAGGCGCTGGATCAACTGGCGGAACGCACCTTGGGAGAGAATTTCATATTGATCGTCGGCGCACCTGTGCCCGTTGCGGGGCAGTTGTACAATTGTGCTGTAATCCTATCGGGCGGTAAAATTGCCGGCATCTCTGTAAAAACTTTCCTTTCCAATTATCAGGAATTTTACGAAAAGCGTTGGTTTACTGCCGCTTCCGATTTGGCTATTGATACGGTTTGTGCATGGGACATCGGTCTTGCATCTGAGCAGAATTACTCGATCCCCATAGGCGCGGATTTGATTTTCCGGATGGCATGCGGCACAACTTTTGGTATTGAAATCTGTGAAGATTTGTGGGCACCTTTGCCGCCCAGTACATTCCACGCCCTTGGCGGTGCACAGCTTTTATTTAACCTGTCTGCGAGCAACGAAACGATCCAGAAACGGGAATATCGTCGAGAGCTTGTGCGGAGCCAGAGCGCGCGACTGCTGGGTGCATATGTGTTTGTTTCTGCCGGAGCAGGCGAGTCTACCACGGATGTGATTTTTTCAGGAGATACGATTCTTTGTGAAAACGGAAAAATTCTTTCTGACACAAAAGAAATTATTGCCCCTGCGCACGTACTTATCGCGGATATTGATCTAGTCAGATTGAACAGTGATCGGCTACGTCAGAAAACGTTTGGAGACACATGCGCGTTGTACGGCGGCACAGCAAAATGCAGAATCGTACATTTGATGCAGCGTGCGGATAGTGACGGCGCTTTGTATCCGGTCGACCCGCATCCGTTTGTCCCTGCCAATACGGCGGATCGTACACACCGCTGCCGCAGCATTTTCGAGATGCAGGTGGCGGGATTGCAAAGACGACTGGAAACGGTGGGTGCACGTCCGGTAATCGGTGTATCCGGTGGGTTGGATTCTACATTAGCACTTCTGGTGACCTGGGAAGCGGTAAAACGGATGGGAAAAGAACCGTCAGAGGTGCATGCGATTACAATGCCTTGTTTTGGTACAACCAGCCGCACCCATGATAATGCATGCCGCCTGATGAAACAGCTTGGCGTAACCGCTTTGGAAATACCGATTCGGGAAGCATGTATACAACACTGTAGGGATATTGGTCATCCTATAGATCAACTGGATGTGACTTTTGAAAACATACAGGCGCGGGAGCGTACCCAGGTCTTGATGGATTATGCATGTAAAATTGGTGGGCTTGTAGTGGGTACAGGAGATCTCAGCGAACTGGCGCTTGGATGGTGCACCTACAATGCGGATCATATGAGTATGTACGGTGTGAACGCGGGCGTTCCGAAAACCCTCATGCGGTGGATGATTGATTCTATGGCGGACGACAATATTTTTGATGGCTGCTCGGAAATCCTTTTGGATATTTTAGATACACCAATCAGCCCGGAATTGCTGCCGCCTGATGAGAATGGGGAAATTACCCAGCAGACAGAGGATATTGTAGGTCCTTACGAATTGCATGATTTCTTTTTGTACTATTGCGTTCGGTATGGGTTTGAGCCGGAAAAAATCTTCTATTTAGCAAGAAAAGCATTTGGACAGCAGTACGATGAAAAAACAGTGCAAAAATGGATTAAGACTTTCTATAGAAGATTTTTTACACAGCAATATAAAAGAAGCTGCCTGCCGGACGGCGTGAAAATCGGCAGTATTTGTCTTTCCCCGAGAGGAGACTGGCGCATGCCCAGCGATGCGGCAATGTCTTTATGGCTGGAGAAAGTAGAAAATTTGGATGAAATTGTATAAGTTTTACATTTGATATTGATTTTTTGACAAGGTATAGTATAATGGCTTTATTGCTGACTAAAAGGCAGCTATATAACATTTGAATGCAAGGAGAACGCTTATGTTAGGTCAGACGCCGCCTATGGGGTGGAATTCCTGGAACACCTTCGGAACCAACATCAGTGAAACGATCGTAACGGAAATTGCGGATGCAATGGTGGAGAAGGGTTACAAGGACGCGGGTTATGAATATGTAGTGATTGATGATGGATGGCAATTGCGCGAGCGGGGAGAGAACGGGGAGCTTGTAGCGGACCCGGAAAAATTTCCGCGAGGTATGAAGTACGTTGCAGATTACATACATGCAAAAGGATTGAAATTTGGTATTTATTCTGCCGCTGGAGTACGTACCTGCGCTGGGTATCCGGGTTCTTACGGACATGAGTATGAGGATGCAGAGCTTTTTGCATCTTGGGGAGCTGATTATCTAAAATATGACAAATGTCATTTTGCCGGCTCGTCCGATCCGAAAAATGCGTATGTGACAATGTCTATGGCGCTGCGCGCTACTGGCAGACCGATCATGCTTTCCGGTTGTATTGTTGGAGAAAATGATCCGCATAGCTGGATGCGGAGCGCAGGCGCACATTTATACCGCTCCACGGGGGATATCTGCGACAGCAGCGAATCCTTCCGGAGTATCTTTACAAGCCAATATGATAAATTCCATACCAGCGCTCCCGGCTGTTTCAATGATATTGATATGCTGGTTGTAGGGCTTGGCGGAAACGGAAATGTAGCCCGTCCGGGCGGGTGCACCAAGGAAGCATATAAGATGCATTTTGTGCTGTGGTGTCTGTGGGGTGCACCGCTGATGATCGGCGCCGACATCAGAAACCTGGATGAATATTACCGCGATCTGCTTACCAATAAAGAGTTGATCCGCATCAATCAGGATCCGGAATGCCGTCCTCCGTATTGCGATGAGCGGCAGCGGTATCATGCAACGCACGCACGTCTGTCCTGTGTGAAAATGATGGATAACGGTGAATTGGTTCTTGCACTTTTAAATTATTGGG
>CATLAS010000103.1 GCA_949878535.1 uncultured Eubacteriales bacterium
CGGCAGCCCCCTTTGCACAAGGGGGCCTTAAAAAGCGAGCAGTTCGCACTTCCTTCATATATTTACTTGATATATAGGACAGAATGTCATCAATGGACAGATGTTTTCAGTCCCAGAAATCTCCGATTTCTCCAAGTAGGACGGGGCTTTTCGCTCCCATCCCCGAAAACCTTGCGCGACACAAAGCGCGCGCAAAATATGTACCGGCTCCGGACGGGTCTCTGCGCCTTGCGATGGTACAGGTTTCCACGCAGCCGATTTTCCTGCCTTCCGGTTTTGAAGTGCGTAAGGATCCGCATCAATCCGACAAGGTGTTTGCGCCGGCACCGCTGCCGTCTGTTCCGGAAGAGGATGCAGCGCCTTCGCTGCCATCCGAGGATAACCTGAATCGGGCTTCCCGCCGCGCCCGCATCCGGGCAATGGACTTCATTCTTTGCAATCCCGATCTGGATACCTTCGGCAGTTTGACTTTTGATCCTCAGCAGGTACAGCGTGATTCCTGGGAAACGACTTACGGCGCGGCGCGCGTCTGGCTTTCCAACCGGGTGCAGCGGAATGACCTCAAGTATGTTATGGTTCCCGAATATCACAAAGACGGGAAGTGCATCCACTTTCATGCCGTCATGAACTCCGCTGCCCTGGATATGGTGGAAGCTCGGTACCCGAAATCCGGCAGGCTCATGAAGAAACGCAGACCCGGTGAATGCAAGCAGCTTTACAACCTTACCGACTGGAAGGGCTGGAGCTCTCTGGAACAAATTACCGGGGACGGGAGCAGAGACAAGGTTGCAAAGTATATATTTAAATACATGGGGAAGCAGCTGGGACAGCGTATTGGCGGGCGCTACTTTCTGCATGGCGGCAGTATGGCTTCCCCTGTGTACCGTTACGGGGAAACTGTGGATGAGTTCGTTCAAGGCGAGCTGGAGACCAACCGTTTTTCCGTTAACGTTACGGATACTATCGTTTATACGGAGGTTTCGTATTTGTAATGCCCAACAAGACCATTGACGCGCTTGTGTTTTGCCCTTTTTACATCTCGGAGAATGACCGTTCTATTACGTGTGAGGCGCTCATCGGCGGGACCGGTTGCTCGTCTGTGCAACGCTTTCCCACACGGGAGCGAAAGGTCGCTCACGAGTTGGATTTTTGCACCGGCAAAACCTGTGTGAACTGTCCTGTTTTTATGGCACTCGCTGCGAACGATCCAGAAGGGAGAGAACCCATTGGCTACAACTGTTTCTAATCTTGATTTTCAGTATGCAAGGAAGTGCAGCGACCAGCTGCAGAAGCTTTCAAACACCCTGCATTCTTGGGATCAGTCTTATACTACTTGGACAGAGCTCGTGTGCCGTCTGGATGATATGGTGCGGGAAGCGCATACTTTTCTTGCGAATTTTACGGAAGCTGCTTCCGCAAATCCGCCTGTCGGTACGAACAGGCAAGCTGTTCCCAACGGTACCGGCATCAGCCCGGCGTTTACGGGGAAATTTTGACACTTTGGGTTTGTCAAATACCTCATGAAAGCAAAATATCTTTCCCCGGGGGAAATTGATTCGATTTTCTGCCGCCTGTCTAAGGATAGGCGGCTTGTCTTTTCTGTAGCCCTGGAAACAGGGCTGCGGATCGGGGACGTGCTCAAAATCAAAAAGCGGGATATCCGCCAAATTGCTTCTGATGCCCTTGAAATCGCCTATATCGCCCAAAAGACCAAAAAGAAGGGCAAATGTGTGCTGAAAGGGCAAACGGCGCAGGAATTGCTGTTTTTAGCCAAATTTCGCCGGGGTTATCTCTGGAACTCAAACGCAAAGTGCGGACACATCACCCGGCAGACTGCCTGGAATTGGTTCAAAGAGGCTGCAAAGGGCGCCGGCATTGACGTGCATGGGGTGTCACCCCATGCATTGCGCAAATCTTTTGCCGTGAAGCTGCGGCATGAGCAGGGAATGGATGCTGCACGGGCTGCTTTGCAGCATGCAGACAATGCAACAACTGCCATTTATGCCTTTGCGGATGTTTATGCAGGGAAAGACCCGGATGCGCCGGTGCTTTGGTGCCAGATTGACGAGCTGACGTGACGGCGCTGATTGCAGAAAGGCTGCATGACAACCCGCCCGAATGAATGCAGCTTCAGCTGCTTTCATGAGCGCGGTGTTTCCCCCAGCTTGCCTGGGGGAAATTTTATGCAGGGATGCACAAAGCCGAAGCCCCGCGTTGCCAAAAAAGCGCCGGCAAGGGGGCTCCTGTGCCCCCGCCAGCCGAACAGCGCTTTTTTGGCAATGGGGGCGAAGGCGGAGAAGAAAAGCAGAGCAGGGAAAACCGAGCAAAAAAGAGGGCTGCAACCCTCATTCTTTCCATTTCCGCCAGTGGGCACTTTTTCCGCTTTCCTCCGACTGCTTTGACAGGGCTCTGGCTACCTTCTCCTGCTGTTCCTTCAAGGCTTCTTTTTCCGCCATTTCTGCCGGTGTCATCGGATCCACATACACGTAAATGACCTCCGGATCGTTCAGCAGTCTGTAGACATGCTGCTCGTATCCGGGCAGGTCGATGTTGGGGATCCGCTGTCCGACCTTCCAGCGGTTGTCGTCCCGGGTTGGCTCTCTTTCGGGAGCGATACCCATGATAATTTGGTAGTTCAGTGCGTCTATAACTTCTTCAAGGAGTTTCGTCTCTCCTTGGCTGGGATCCCACCAGATGCGTGCTGCCATCCCCTCGGGAACTTCTTCGAATACCTTTTTCAGTGCTTTGATCATTGTCATGGTTTGTACCACCTTTCTGCCTTTGCGGCGCCACCCCAGAACAGCGCCGCACCCAGTCAAGGCCTCTGAGTGGTGGAGATTTTTTGCTGCGCAAAAAATACTACCCGTGCCTTGACCCGAACAGGCTGCACATGCTATGGGGGCGCTGTTACAATGAGAAGGCGCAAGGGAGAGGACGGGCAGCTGCCCACCGCTTGTGGGCAGCGTCGCCCACCACAGACTACAGGTTTAGACACTGCGTGAAAAAAGCTCTTGCTTTTTTCACGTGGATATGCTATCATTTTAGCGAATCTTAGGAAAGGATTGTCCTTTTCAAGTTTCGGTGCAGCTTTCTTAACTCTGTACTTCAATGTTTGCACGCCCTTTATCCCAGCGCGTCTTTTGCGCTGGTGCACACACAAACGGGGCAGATGCAGACCTCATTCACAGACCCTCACCCGGCGCGGTAGCAATCGCAATTATACAAAATGCAAATTTTGTATAATTGAGGGAAGGATTTTTTATAATTTTGGAGGTTTTTATGCTGTTAGCGATTGATATCGGCAATTCCATGATTAAATTTGCTGTATATAATAAACCTCTTGAAAAAATGGCTGGATTCCAGATAGCAGCATCTTCTATAAGAAGTGCTGATGAATATAGATTGCACATAAACCAGTTTTTATCTGCTTTTCAATTGTCTGGTCAGATCGATGCATCTGTGATTGCTTCTGTTGTTCCATCTCTAACGACACCAATCTATCAGGCTGCAGCCCAAATTTCTGGTCACAAACCATTTATGGTTGGTGCGGGCACGCATACAGGGTTTAAAATAAATATAGACGTGCATTCCCAGCTTGGCGCGGACATTGTTGCAAACGTAGCAGCCGCGCGATTATCCTGTACTCCACCTTTTGTCGTGGTTGATATGGGCACGGCAACAACACTAACTGCAGTGGACAGAAACGGTAATATTATTGGAACGATTATTCATCCTGGCTTGAAAATTGCTTTGAATGTTTTGACAGAATCTGCAGCACTTTTAAATGATGTTTCGCTGATAAAACCCGCAGTATTGATTGGACAAAATTCTATAACAAGCATACAAAGCGGTATTGTAAACGGACATATATATATGATTGATGGATTTATTCGGCAATTACGGGAAACGCTTTGTAGAGAAAACGAAACCTTATCCATGATTGCAACTGGCGGGCATGCAGAAACTGTTATTCCATATTGCCGCAATAAAATGAAAATAGATGCAGATTTAACTGTGAACGGGGCTGCTGCTCTTTATTTTGCAAACCGAAAGTCCAATTAAATTATACAAAATTTTATCATCCGCTATGGTAGTCCGGCTACGGCCTGATTATAAATTTTATGCATGCGCCTAACCAAACAGTTCTTTGGACGGCAGCATTGGGTGAAAGTCCCGGAGGTAAATTATGGCAAAGACCCTTGACACACGCGCGAAAACACTTCGCATGGTACAGCTTGCATTTCTTGCAGCTCTGGAAGTCGTTCTGATGTTGATCTACATCCCCATTGGAACAATCAGCTTGAATTTCGGTCTTGTACCGATTGTTATTGCAGGCGTTCTTTTCGGACCTGCTTGTGGTGCAATGATCGGCGGCGTTTCCGGCATAGTTACAATGATTCAGGTTTTAACCGGTCAAAGCGCCTTTTATCTTTTCCTGGTAGCTACAAATCCGGTAGCGGCTGCCCTTCTCTGCGTTATAAAAACTGCAGCAGCAGGATTTTTGTCCGGCTTGGTGTACAAACTGTTCATGAAGTTCTCAAAATTCAAGGCTGCAAACGTGATTGCTTCCGCTGTAGTGTGTCCAGTTGTGAATACTGGAATCTTTGCACTCGGTATGTTGGCAATTTTCGGCAAACCGCTTATGGATAACCCAGATTTTTCTGCATTGTCAGGCGGCAGTTTGGTGGCGCTTGTGTTTGTTGTTCTCATTGGTGTGAACTTCTTTGTAGAACTGGCATTGAACGTAGTGGTGTGCCCTGTTATTAGTAAAGCATTGTTTATGATGAAGCGCAGCGAGCGCACACAGTGA
>CATLAS010000104.1 GCA_949878535.1 uncultured Eubacteriales bacterium
GACATGGTTGTATATTCCTCCTACGCCATGCAGGTGGTTATGGCATTTATGATGCTTGTCATGATCTTTATTATGCTGCCCCGTGCTACCGTTTCTGCCAATCGTATCAATGAAGTGCTGGATACTCAGCCCCGCATTCTGGATGGAAAAGAAACGGAAAGCATCACTTCCATAGGGGAGGTAGAATTCAAAAATGTAAGCTTCCAGTACCCCGGCGCAGCAGAATATGTGCTCCATGATATTTCGTTTAAAGCAAAGCCCGGAGAAACTGTGGCTTTCATTGGTTCAACCGGCAGCGGTAAAAGCACTCTGATCAATCTGATCCCCCGGTTCTATGATGCAACAGAAGGGCAGGTTCTGATCGGCGGACGGGATGTGCGGGAATATACGCTGGAAGAACTGCACAACAAAATTGGATACGTTCCTCAAAAGGCCGTTATTTTTTCCGGCACCATCCAATCCAACATTGTTTTTGGCGAAAATGGTAAATTAGAAGCAGACACAGACGATATCATGAAAAAATCTGCCGATATCGCCCAGGCAACAGACTTTATTGAGAAAAAGCCGGAGGGTTTTGACGCACCTGTTGCCCAGAACGGAACCAACCTGTCCGGCGGACAAAAACAACGCGTGGCAATTGCCCGGGCGATCAACCGCCAGCCGGATATCTTCATTTTCGACGATTCCTTCTCTGCTCTGGACTACAAAACAGACAGCACCCTGCGCAAACGTCTGGCACAGGAAACCAGCAACGCAACTACATTTATTGTAGCGCAGCGCATTGGAACCATCCGCCATGCTGACCAAATTATCGTGCTGGATGAAGGACATATGGCAGGAATCGGAACCCACGATGAACTGATCCAAACCTGCAAGGTATATCAGGAAATCGCATATTCACAATTATCAAAGGAGGAGCTTGGCAATGAATAGAGGACCAGCTATGAGAGGCCCGCACGGCGCTATGCCAATGGCACGCGGGGAGCGGCGTTCCTTCTCCTCCACCTGGGGAAGATTGATTACCTACTGTGGTCCCTGGATGCCCGCAGTCATCATCGCATTGATTTTTGCAGCAGGCGGAACTGTATTCACAATTCTCGGTCCGGACAAAATCAGTGAAATGACAAACACCATCACAGAAGGTTTGTTCGGCAGCATCGACATGGATGCCGTGATGCGCATTGCATTTACTCTGGTGGCATTTTATGCATCCAGCATTCTGCTTTCCTATGCGCAAAGTTTTATCATGGCAACGGTAACCCAAAAGGTTTCCAAAAACATGCGCCGGGATATATCGAAAAAAATCAACGTACTTCCGCTGAAATATTTTGATTCTACCAGCTACGGCGATGTGCTGTCCCGTGTAACAAATGACGTGGATACCATCGGACAGACGCTGAATCAAAGTATCGGCGGGCTGGTATCTGCAATCACCCTTTTGATCGGCTCTATTTTCATGATGTTCAAAACCAACTGGATCATGGCAGTTGTAGCGATGGGCGCTTCCCTGATCGGCTTTGCTATCATGATGTTCATTATCGCCCATTCTCAAAAATACTTTACACGTCAGCAAAGACTTGTAGGCGACATCAACGGGCATGTAGAAGAAGTTTATGCCGGTCATAATGTAGTGAAAGCCTATAACGCCGAACACAAGCTGTATAAAGAGTTTTATAGAATCAACACGGAACTCTACAGCTGCATGTGGAAATCCCAATTCATGTCCGGCTTGATGATGCCACTGATGAACTTTATTGGCAACTTTGGATATGTTGCCGTATGTGTGGTAGGCGCTGCGCTTGCCATGAACGGCACCATTTCCTTTGGCGTAATTGTTGCATTCATGATTTATGTGCGTCTGTTTACCCAACCACTATCCACAATTGCTCAGTCTGCTACCAGTTTGCAGTCTACCGGTGCGGCAAGCTACCGGGTATTCGAATTTCTGGGCGAGAATGAATTGGCAGACGAAAGCAATAAAACCGAGCGGTTGGAAACAGCCAAAGGAAATATTGAATTCCGGAACGTACAGTTTGGTTACAACGAAGATAAGATCATTATTCAGGATTTCTCTGCAAAGGTTTTCGCCGGGCAGAAAGTTGCCATTGTGGGTCCGACCGGTGCCGGAAAGACTACCATGGTCAACCTGCTCATGCGGTTTTATGAAACAAACAAAGGAGATATTCTGATCGACGGCGTCCCCCTGCGCAGCATCACACGGGAAAACGTGCACGCACTGTTCTGTATGGTTTTGCAGGATACTTGGTTATTTGAGGGTACCATCCGAGACAATATTATTTACAGTAAAAAAGGCGTATCAGAGGATGATGTGATCGCTGCATGCAAGGCTGTAGGGATTCATCATTTCATCAAGACGTTGCCGGAAGGCTATGACACCATTCTCCATGAAAACGATAGTTTGTCTGCCGGGCAGAAGCAGCTTATTACGATTGCCCGTGCCATGGTGGAAAATGCGCCTATGCTGATCCTGGATGAAGCAACCAGTTCCGTAGATACGCGCACAGAAATTCAGATTCAGGAAGCCATGGATAAGCTGATGGCAGGACGCACTTCTATCATCATTGCGCATCGTCTGTCCACTATAAAAAATGCCGATTTGATTTTGGTCATGAAGGATGGCGACATTATCGAGAGCGGCAACCATGAGCAGTTGATCGCAAAGAACGGATTCTATGCGGATCTGTACAACAGTCAGTTTGAGAAAACCGCAGAATAATAAAAGACCAAGGAGCCGGACAAATGTCCGGCTCCTTGGTTCTATTGTTTTACATTGTCATTTTGCAGCATAGGGCATAACTAAACTGCAGTAAGCCCCCTTGTGCAAAGGGGGGTGGTATGCCGTTAGGCATGTCGGGGGGATTGTATGTAGAACAATCCATTGAAGATAATACAATAATTGATAGATAGCATAAACAATCCCTCCGTCACGGCTATGCCGTGCCACCTCCCCATGGAGCCGCGTAGCGGATCCTCACATGGGAGGCTTAAAAAGTGTGGGCGCAACCGTGCCGTGACATCTCCCTGAGGGGATTGGATTGAGGCATAGACTCCCCTAATAAAAGAAACTCTGGCGGAGCACAAATAAAGAAAAGGCTCCCTTGTGTAAAGGGAGCTGTCGCGAAGCGAAGCGATAGCGACTGAGGGATTGTGCAGTAAAGCTGTCAACTTGCAGATTATTCAAAATGACAGTAAGACAAAGACAATCCCTCCGAGTTTTGCTTTGCAAAACCCACCTTCCTTTACACAAGGGAGGCTTTGGAGCCTAGGTAGCAACAATCCCTCCGTCACAGCAAAGCTGTGACACCTCCCTTTGCACAAGGGAGGCTGATGAGATTTAGCGAACCCTTACGCTGTAATGCCTCCTTTGCCGAAAAAGGCTTATGAGATTTAGTTAAACCATCAAGCTGTAGCACTTTCTGTTGGCGAGGAAGGCTTATAAAGTTTAGTTATACCTTACGCGGATTGTCTATGGAATTTCAATCAAAAAAACGCCGATTATATCGGCGTTTTTCTCTATTAAGGCATTTCAAATATACCGTTGATGCGATCTTTGTCATCATACAGCGCATTATACTGCAGGTAGCTGTACAGCTTTAAAGAATCTGTTAAGTCCGGCGCACTATACGAAGACTCGTGGAACATACGATTATAATCATACCAGCCCATAGCACTCATCGCCATTACTTCCTCATTCAGTGTATCCACAAAATGTAAAAAACGACTGGAGTTTTGTTCCATATCTAAAATTTCAAGCAGCCATGTAGGCAGGAAATTCAAACTGGTAAGTTCCCGATCTGCAGGCAAGCGTTCCTGCGCCTCGCCCAGATCATAATTCGCCCAGAACACATACGGCACCACATACTTTGCCATTTGTTCTTCTGTGGAAGAATCATCCGTAGCGTCAAAGAACAGTGCACCAATGTTGGTCAGCGATGGCTGGTGATCTCCGTAAAACAGAATCAGCGTGTCCTCGTCTGCCGATTCAAAATATTCTACAAGTGACTGAAATGCTTTATCCGCATTATTGATGGATGAAAGGTATTCCTGCACACCGGTATACCGTTCGTATCCATCCAATGTAATCGTATAATCAAAGTTTGATGAAGAAAATCCGCCGTGATTCTGCATTGTTACCACAAAAGCAAACAGCGGTTCATCCGAATCCCGATTTTCATACGTGTCAATGACCTTATCATATATAGATGCATCACTGACATGTCCTCTGTAATAATCCTCGTCCGTCAGATCTGTAAAGTCATCTTTAAACAAAGTCTGATCAAAGCCAAAATAGCCATAGTTTTTCTCGCGCTGCCAGTTTGTGCGATCCTCCGGGTGAATAGCAAGTGTGTGATATCCCGCCTTGTTAAACAAATCTACCATAGTGAAGCTATTTTGTTCCGTCATATACAGGTTATAGGCAACTGTATTACGGGGAATGAACTGTATGGACAAGCCTGACAAAAACTCCAATTCAGAATTGGCAGTGTTTCCACCGTATACTGATACGATTGAATGCCCCTTTATAATATTATCCGATGCATTGGAAAGAGAATCAAGAAACGGCGTCACCGGCGCAGATACCGGCATGTCATGCCCTAAATATTTTGCGATATTATGTACATCGGAAAATGTCTCGTTCATAACCACAATTACATTGGGCTGTTTTTTCTTTCCAACAGGTTCCTGATCCTCAGAGCCTACCGGTCTATCATCCGCTCTTTCAAGATATTCGTCCAAAGATGTCTCCAATGTGTCCGGATCATATCC
>CATLAS010000105.1 GCA_949878535.1 uncultured Eubacteriales bacterium
CGTGAAGCGGAGACTGAGGGATTGTTCTTACTATCATTTTGCAGGATCTGCAAATCGACAGTACCACCCACACAATCCCTCCGTCACAGCAATGCTGTGACACCTCCCTTTACACAAGGGAGGCTTTGATAGAGAGAATACAATCCCCTCAGTCTCGATCGCTGCGCTTGGCCGTGCCATCTTCCCTTGCACATGAGAAGCTTTTGATGAGGAGAGTACAATCCCTCAGTCTCGCCTCACGGCAATCCACCTCCCCTTGCACATGAGAGGCTTTGATGGGGAGATACAATTTCTCCGTCAGGATCGCTGTGCTTGCGGCTTGCCACCGCCTTTTGCTGGGAGGAGGCTCAAGAAAATTGGTAAAGTGATCTCCCTTCATTACCCCTTGCAGCATCTTTCATAGGTCTGCAAAAGCGCTTCACGCAGGGCACAAAATTCTCGTCCATCGTATGTAACATCATGAAAACTGCGAAATCCTCTTGCACAAAGTGCATCAGCCGCAGTCTTATCTTTTGCGGCAATTGCAAGCAACATCTCGTATTCTTCGGCAGATTCCCGATGCGCTTCCAACCGCATAGACATCCACGGCTCGCCCTCTCCCGGATATACCAGCTTATCATCCCCTGCCGGCAATATGCTGGCGCTCCCTGCATTCACATGGCGAGGACAGCTTGCCGTAAACGGATCCACATCGTTTTCATATACATTTACCGCCCAGTGAAGATATCCGGTCAAACCATATTTGTAATTTCCCCAATATAAATAGCGAGTAGCAAGCAGAGGAATATCCATAAACCGATTGATATATCCATCATCCCGAGGATATAGACAAACATAATGCCAAACCTGATCCCCCATTTCCTTATAAGAATCAAATACTGCCTGATTCTTTTCATATTCATCGCTTCTGGGCACCCAAACATCCAAAGCCCCGTAAATGGGTGCACCAGAGCAGGCATCAAAAATTTTGATTTCCGGAATGATCCGCCGTACCATACCGCACACTGCCCGATAAGGTAAAGCGTTTATCTCGTTTGGCTCATCTGCAATCCCGATAAAAAACATATTCTGATCCAGCCATCCGTTTTCCCGCAAATTCTCCCGCAATGCCCCCAGATACTGATACAGATACACATATGCTTCATAGGACAGCGCATCCATCCCCCGAATGCCAATCACAGGACTGTCCCACGCACGCCGGAACCCCACACCACTGATATGAAATCCAGTAAAACCCATTGCAAGTCCTTTACGAACCCGCCGATTGAAATTCGTAAAATCAAACGCATATTTGTTCGGAGACACATCTGTGATTTCAGGCGGATCAATATGCAGCCGGTTTTGATGCTGCCTGCGCAGCATCTGCAAATACCTTGTATCCATTTCATCCGCCAAATCTGGTTTTTTCAGTAAGCCATGCCATTTTGCTGCATTGTATGGGCTATATCCCATAACAACCTGTAAGGTTTCCCTGGGCAAATCTGCATCACATACCGTTATCGTTACAGGTATGCGCACCGTATCCTCTCCGCAGGACAGAAGGATCTCGCCCCGCAGCATTCCGGCAGCATCTGTCGGAACCGTCACTACAGCATAAATTCCAACGGATCCTTCTCTATCTTCTGCCTGCCCACGCCACGGACGAAGGCAGTCATTGACTAAGAAAGGTGCCTTTTTTAGTCGGCTGGACGGCAGAATCTCTTTTTCAAAATTGGGATTATCCTCTACCGGAATCGGAATCTGCTCATAAAATGATACATCTAAATTCTGTGCACAGACGTTTACAATATCGGATACATCCCACATATGAATCTGAAACGTAACCATTCCGCCCCGCAAAGCGTGTCGATCCACTGATGGCATCTCAGTTTCATATTTGTGTACATCCGGGTACGTCCACTCACAACTGTCAACAACACTATATTTCATCATAACCTCTGGTATCCCTTTCTCCTGATACATTTACCGAGGTAATGATAGCATAACCTTGTCGCCTTTTCAAGTGCACATCTGAATTTCTTACAGCTTTGCCCCCGCAGGAGCCTCCCAACCGTTTACTGTTCCTGCTGTTCTGCCGGCAGATAACAATCCCGCCGCCATATAAGCATCCTTTTGCGCCAAGCGGAACAATGCATCAGCACGTGTACACAGGTGCTCACGTCCAGTATCTCCTCTGGAAGAAGCACTCCGACAAGCCTCTAACAACATCCTTTCCGTGAAGAAAAAGGCGTCTAATGTTGTACTCTCTTCTAAATATTCCATTGCACTATCAATTTTGCAATCATATGACAACGCCACCGCAGGCGTTCCGCTCAGCGCCGCCATTAAAATACAGTGCAGCCGCATGCTAATCACAAACTGCGCGCCGGATAAAAATTTCGCAAAAGCAGAAGCAGTCATTTTTTCCGCCATCACACCGCCGCAGGCGCGGCAGACACGCATGCATAAATCCCTGTCAAAGGAATCCTGCATAGATACAAACACTGCCTCCAGCCCCGCCTCCTTCAACTTTTTACATGCATTCACCAAAATACTTTCTTCAATCTCTCCATTGCAGCAAGTTCGCAGAGATACAACAAAATAGTTTTTTCCATAAGGGAAAGAACATGTCCCAGAAATGTCCGGACGAAGCAGAAAAATGGGATCGGCACTGAGCATGACCCTTTCCGGCGCTATTCCCATTGCAAGCACCGCATAAAACGAATCCAGATCCCGAACAGAAATCGCATGCGCACACTGGAGCGCAGTTTCCGCTCTTTTACTATTGGAAATAGGACCGATTCCGTTTGCATATATAAATACCCGTGCGCCCAAAAAACGCGCAGCACGGATGATCCCTGTATAATAGAAAAGACTCCTTTTGCTGGTGGTATCCTGCAGCAGGCTTCCGCCTCCGCTTATAAATAAGCGGCAGCGCAGCAGTGCCCATAAAATAGCAAGCGGATTTGTCCGTCCTATTCTATGTGTATTTGGTGCTCCGTTCTGGTGACCCTTTCGAGCAGATAAAACGCCGATCCGACAATCCGGCACGTTCTCCCGCAAAGATTCGGTAATCTGTTCCAGAACTGCCTCATCTCCAAGACTTCCATATCCGTAATATCCGCTGATCACCACATCATCCCGTTTCCATACAGCATGAATCATCTTCCGAAACAGCTTTCTCATCCTATCTCCTCCCGTTCTTTCACTGCCCTCAGTGTCGCCTCAAAACAGTTTTCCTAAACATCTCCGAAAGAAAAACCAAAAGATAAATGATAATATTTTCAAAAAGGACTTGACAAACGGATTATAAGATGATAATATATTAAGGCTGACAGTTGTTGCAGTCCATGCGGGTGTAACTCAATGGTAGAGTTCCAGCCTTCCAAGCTGGCTACGTGGGTTCGATTCCCATCACCCGCTCCAATCGGTCAAGCCCAAAACTGTTGCCCCAGCTTTCAGTTCGTTTATGTGCCTTTAGCTCAGCTGGATAGAGCAACTGCCTTCTAAGCAGTAGGTCGAGGGTTCGAATCCCCCAAGGCACGCCAAACTATTTCACTGCCATAGATTGGGGATGTCATATGGTGGGTGTAGCTCAGTTGGTTAGAGCGTCAGGTTGTGGCCCTGAAGGTCGTGGGTTCGACTCCCATCACTCACCCCAGAATGTACCCCGCTGAATTTTAGCGGGGATTTATAAACGAAATGAAAACCTCATCCAATAGGATGAGGTTTTTTGTATCTTATACTTTACTCTTGCAAGATTACCAAAAGTATGATACTATGTGAGTAGATACAGTACTGCCGAATATAGAATGGAGTTTTTTTTAAAAATCAAGTAAATGAGCAATTATCCCCGCAAAACAAAGCATTTCCCCGCATTTCTTGAGGATTGCACCCCCTATTTACTACTTATTTACTACTGGGGAATGAGCCTTGATACGGTAAAATACCAAGAAATGCAAAGTTACAGTTTTGACGGGACTTCCCCATAACGGTATAATAAAGCCAAGAAAGGACGGTGGACGGTATGAGGGAAAAACCTTATCACTTGTATGTAGACAGCAGGGAGAAAACATTACTTTTACATAGCCTTGTGGAGCTGAAAAATCAGCTCATACAGCAGGGCAGATATGGGGACTGCGTTGACGAGATTATTTTTAAGGTAGCCAATGCCCCCATCAAGAAAGTAAAAATTGAATATGTCTAAGGCACATCGAAATTGAGCCGCTTATTCTTAACCCCCATTAAGAGTAAGCGGCTTTTTTGCGTTCTGCTTCCTCTGGTACAGTTACATAGCCGCCTTGACAAAGCGGCTAAATCTATGCGAAAGGAGGACGCACCCTATGTCAAATTGCAAAGTAATCGCTCTGACCAATCAGAAAGGCGGTGTCGGCAAGACCACCACGGCGGTCAATCTGGGCGTAAGTCTGGCACAGCAGGGCAAGAAAGTCCTGCTCATTGACGCTGATGCACAGGCAAATCTAACCATGTCCCTCGGCTATCATAGACCAGATGATTTGCAGGTTACTCTCTCCACCATCATGCAGGACATCATAGACGATAAATCTGTTGATGTCGCCCAAGGCATCCTGCACCACGGCGAGGGCGTTGACCTGTTACCGTCCAACATTGAGCTGTCGGGCTTGGAAGTAAGGCTGATTAACGCCATAAGCCGTGAAAGTGTGCTGAAAACCTGCATCAATGAGGTAAAAAAGAATTATGATACAGTCCTTATTGACTGTATGCCGAGTTTAGGTATGCTCACAATCAATGCACTT
>CATLAS010000106.1 GCA_949878535.1 uncultured Eubacteriales bacterium
AGCCCGCCTTCGTCTGGGGATTGATGATACCAACATAGTTGGAACCGTAGGGATTTTCCCAAAGGGCAACGCAATATGAGGTAATCTGAATCGCTACATAGTTCATCATCAGTGTGAACAGGGTCTCATTGGTTCCCCACCGGGATTTAAACAGCGCCGGAATAACACCCCACAACGCTCCGGCAAGACAGCTGGATGCAATCATCACAATAAACAAAGCATATGTAGGCAGCACATCACCCAAATAAATCATACATGCTGCTGTGGCAATACCTCCAGCCAACACCTGGCCTTCTGCCCCGATGTTCCAAAACCGCATTTTAAAAGCAGGAGCGAGGGCAACGCCGATACACAGCAGAGACATTGTATCCCGCACAGTTATCCAAATTTTACGCTGGGATCCGAATGCACCTTCAAACATTGCACCGTATACTTTTAGGGGATTCATTTTCGTTATTGAATATATTACCACAGCGCTGACAATCAGGGAAAGCAGTACAGCAGCGGTACGAATCCCCCACGACAACAGAACAGGCATCGCATCCCGTTTGGCGATACGCGCCAAAGGTTCCCGATATTTCTTTTTTGCTGAAATCGTTTCAGCTTTACCTTGCATCACTGCTGCCCCCCTTTTGCAAATGTGTCATCAGCATTCCCACTTCTTCTTTTGTGGCAGATGCTCCATCCAAAATTCCATTGACTCGCCCAGAGCACAGCACCAAAATTCGGTCGCACAGTTCCAGAAGCACGTCCAAATCCTCTCCCACATAAATTACTGCCACACCTGCTTTTTTCTGTTCATTCAGCAGATGATAGATTGTATAAGAAGTGTGAATATCCAATCCGCGCACAGCATACGCGGTCATAAGCACAGTGGGCGCCGCAGCAATTTCTCTGCCAACCAGCACCTTTTGCACATTCCCTCCGGAAAGCCGGCGCACCGGCACGTTGATCCCCGGCGTAGCCACTTCCAGATCCTCCCGGATTTTTTCTGCAAGTTTTCTTGGCTCCCCGCGCTCCGTAAACGGCGTATGCCCGCGCCGGTAATTTTTGAGCATCATATTATCTGTCATGCCCATAGCGCCAACAAGTCCCATGCCAAGCCGATCTTCCGGCACAAAGGAGAGCGAAATCCCCATCTCTCGGATTTGCTTAGGATTCTTGCCTACTAATTCTACAGAAGTATTAGTATCCGGTGCCGTATATAAAATACTGGTGCCTGCACGAACCTTCTGCAATCCAGCTATTGACTCCAGCAGTTCTTTCTGTCCGCATCCCGATATACCGGCAATCCCTAAAATTTCACCGCTGTTTGCCGTAAAAGAAATATCGTCCAATAGACGCACTCCGTCCTGACTTTCCACAGTAAGTCCCTTTACCTCAATGCACTTTTTCGGGTTCTGCACAGAAGGGCGTTCAATATCCAACGCAATCTTTTTTCCCACCATCATTTCCGCCAGCGATTGAACTGATGCGTCCTCCGTGGCTACTGTACCTACATATTCACCCCGGCGCAGAATTGCAACCCGATCCGACACAGAAAGCACTTCATGAAGCTTATGTGTAATGATTACCACAGCCTTACCCGCTTTTTTCATATTCCGGATCACATGAAAAAGATGCTCTGTTTCCTGGGGTGTGAGCACTGCGGTAGGCTCGTCCAATATAAGAATATCCGCGCCCCTGTACAGCACCTTGATAATCTCCAGCGTCTGTTTCTGGGAAACGGACATATTATATACCTTTTGATAAGGATCCATATCGAATCCGTACTTTTCACAGATATCACGAATTTTGCTGACAGCGTTTTTCAGATTGGCATCTTTCCCATGCAGACCTAAAACCACATTTTCCGCAGCTGTGAAAACATCAATCAGCTTGAAGTGCTGATGAATCATCCCGATCCCGCATGCAAACGCATCCTCGGGCGAGCGTATAGAAACGGCTTCGCCATTTACATAAATCTTTCCGGCATCCGGATAATATATACCGGAAAGCATGTTCATCAGCGTGGTTTTTCCACTTCCATTTTCCCCCAGAAGAGAAAGAATTTCCCCCTTGCGGATATCAATGGACACGTTATGGTTTGCCAGAACCTGGCCAAAAGTTTTCGTGATATTCTGCATCCGAATGGCAGTTTGTTGTTCCAAGCAAATCCCTCCTTTTCAACCGATTATGCTAAATTACGATCACTGACAGTCTCCCTATGAAAGAAAGCCTATTCCAACTCAATAAACCTACACCTTATATAGAGGAATCACCCTAACTTCATTAGCCCCCTTATTAAGTTTAAACTTCACTGTCATGCTCTAAATGTTTTTGTGAACAAATCTCCGACAAGGGAGCCTTTTAACCCACTCATGCCTCCCCTGTGCAAGGGGAGGTGACACGGCCAAGCATAGCGATCGTGTCGGAGGGGTTGTTCGTTCTACTGTCAATTTAAAGCTGCTATAAAAAACACAATCCCTCACCCGCTCCGCGGGAGCTCCCTTTACACAAGGGAGCCATATAGAAAAATTAGGGGCTGCGCGACAGCACCCTTTGCACAAAGGGCCTTTGGGTTGGTACTCTGCGGAAGACTCCCTTTGTTAGGGGAGCCTTTTTACAGTTTGCTGCTTTGCAAAAGTTTCCCTTGCTGGGTGCGCCTTTCTAAGTTTACTCTTACCAAACAGAGGGAAGCCTATCGGCCTCCCTCTGTTTGCCAGAATACCGTTAATCGGCGTTTAATTTTGTAATTCCGTCAATATCCAACACAAAGGAAGGCGCGCTGCGCAGCTCGGACTCATGGAAATATCCGTCCCAAATTGCTTCCTTGTCTTCCGGATCCGTCGTTTCAAAGTTATTGTTTAAATCAATAACACAACTGTCAACCTTTTCACCTTTTACAGTGAATTTTGCGGTGTCAAATACATGCAGTTCCCCTGCTTTGATAGCAGCAACTACCTCTTCAACCTTGTCAGCAGTTCCCTCGGCACAAACAGAACCAAGCTCTGTGATGCTTACCGCATCCTTTTCATAGCCTTCTGCCCAGTTCTGGGGAAGTTTCTCACCCTTCTGCAAAGTGGAAATAGCATATTCATAATACACAGCCCAGTTGTTTGTCGCAGATGTAAGTGCAACATCCGGCGCCACGCTCTGCATATCAATATTATAACCTACAGAATATGCCACAGTTCCTTTTTCATGCGCTGCCTGCACAGCAGAAGGCGCTCCGGTAGAATCTGCGTGCTGACCGATGATCACACAGCCGTTCGCCATCAGCATATTTGCAGCTTCGCCCTCTGCGATAATGTTAAACCATTCGTTAGTAAACTGCACCTGCATTGCAACATTTTCCACAACGGACTGAATGCCCAGGAAAAATGCGGTATATCCAGAAACAACCTCGGCATACGGATACGCGCCGACATAGCCGATCAGGATGTTGCCGTCTGCATCGTAGTTTTTATCTGTCAGTTTTTCTTCTTTCACAAGCTCCGCCAACTTCATCCCGGCAACCACACCGGAAACGTAACGGCTTTCATAAACTTTTGTAAAAGCATTGCAAAGGTTATCCAGTCCGCTGGATGTCGCTGTATCGCCAGTCATTGCAACAAAGGTCACTTCCGGAACTTCCGTTGCAGCCTGCTGCATAAAGGTTTGGTGACCGAAGCTGTTTGAGAAAATCACATCACAGCCAGCGTCTACCAATTCCATCGCCGCATCATAGCAGCTCTCATTTTCGGGCACGCTGTAACGCCAAACAATCTGATCCTCTTTCAGATTTAGTGCTTTTGCAGCTTTCTGAATTCCATCAATATGTGCAAATGTATATCCTTCATTTTCATCGCCCAGAAGAATTGCACCAATCTTGATGTCCTCGTTTGCTTTATCCTTTCCTTCTTCCTTCGTCTCGGAACATGCGGCAAGTGCAAACATGCAAAGTACCATGGAAAGCGCCAAAAGCACAGAGAGAAGCTTTCTGCTCATTTGCGAACCTCCAAAATTAAAAAATATATTTTAACGGGAGCACAGCTCCAATTAATCAAAAAAGACGATCAGCAAAATTCAATACCGTCAGCATCCATTTTTTTGATACGCGCCAGAGATTCTACGCGAATGCCCTGCCCACGAATCCATTCGCCGCCGCTTTGATATGCTTTTTCAATCACAATTCCTGCGCCTGCCACCTGGGCGCCTGCATCATGGACAAGAGAGATCAGCGCTGTGAGTGCGCTTCCCTTCGCAAGAAAATCATCAATGATCAGAACCCTGTCGCCTGCCTTTAAAAATTCTTTTGATACAATGATATCGTAGGTTTTCTGATGGGTATACGATTCCACCTTGGAAGTATACACGTCTCCATAAATGTTGTTGGTTTTCGTTTTCTTAGCAAATACCATAGGCACGTCAAAATACTGTGCAGTGAGACATGCAATCCCAATACCGGAAGCCTCAATCGTCAGAATTTTCGTGATTTTTTCATCTGCATACAGGCGTTTAAATTCCTTTCCCAGTTCACAAAGAAACGCAACGTCCATCTGATGATTCAGAAAACTGTCGACCTTCAAAACATCCCCTGCACCAATTTTTCCATCCCGTATAATTTTATCTTCCAGAATTTTCATGAACCTATCAGACCCTCTTCCTGTATTGATCCGTATTCCATTGTGCACACGATAAATTTAATATACCACACTTATTTTTCAATTGCAACATTTTATACATATTTTTTTCG
>CATLAS010000107.1 GCA_949878535.1 uncultured Eubacteriales bacterium
GTCCTCACACGGGAACCTTAAACGATAAGGGCTGCAGGATAATTTTTCTCTTTACTGGAGGGAGATACAAAAAACTTATGCCCCCCTTGTGCAAAGGGGGGGTGGCAGCAAAGCGCAGCGTTGCTGACGGGGGGATTGTTTAGCTGTACTTCCGATTTAATAACCCTGCAAAATTACTGTGAACAATCCCTCAGTCGCTTCGCGACAGCTCCCTTTGGAACTGCGCAGCAGGTCCTCACACGGGAGCCTTATGAAGTTTGTTTGCTGCTTCGCGACAGCTCACTTTGCATAGCGAGCCTTATGAAGTTTTGTGCGTCAATACCTCCCTATGGAGCCACGTAGTGGATCCTCACATAGGAGCCTTATGGAACCTTATAAAACTTCTACAACACATAAAAGAAAGGACCGGTTACAACTATGAAAATACTGATTCTCAACGGACCCAACCTGAACTTGCTCGGCTTACGGGAGCCGGATATATACGGTACGGAAAGCTACCAGGCACTGCTGGATTCTATTGATGAAACCTGCCGACAGGCGGAAATCGAATATGAAGTGTTTCAGTCCAATCACGAGGGCGCCCTCGTAGACAAAATCCAGCAGGCATACGGCAATTTTGACGGAATCGTGATCAATCCGGCGGCTTATACCCACACCAGCGTTGCCATCCTGGACGCGCTGAAAGCAGTGGGACTGCCAACTGTAGAAGTACACCTGTCAGATGTGAACAGCCGGGAAGCGTTCCGCAAAGTATCCTATGTATCCGCAGCGTGTGTGAAAACCATAGCTGGCAAAGGCTTTGCAGGATATTGGGAAGCCCTCCTCTTTTTAAAGGAGCTGGAAAGGAAGAACCGGCATGATTTTTGACATACACACCCACTGTTTTCCCAATGCACTGGCCCATCGAGCCATTGCAAAGTTGTCCTTTGCATCTGGCGGTCTGGAGCCGCATACAGACGGAACCTTGCCATCTTTAGATGCACTGATGCAGCAACAGGGAGTGGACGCTTTTGCGGTGCAGAATATCGCCACTAATCCGGGGCAAATGAAGAAAGTGAACGATTTTGCCGCATCTATACAGTGCAGTCATATTTTCCCCTTCGGAAGTGTGCATCCCGATGCACCGGACGCACTGGAAGAACTGGAACGTATTGCTTCTATGGGTATGCGGGGCGTCAAGCTGCACCCGGACTATCAGGATTTTTTTGTGGATGATCCCCGCATGTTTCCCATTTATAAAAAAGCTGCTGATTTAGGACTTGTAATCCTGTTTCACGCAGGGCAGGACTTTGGATACAGAGCACCTTTCCACTGTACGCCAAAGCGGCTGGCACGGGCGCTGCAACATATAGACGGTCCGGTAATTGCCGCACACTGGGGTGGCGCTTGCATGGGAGAAGATGTATTGCAGTATTTGTGCGGACTGCCGTTGTATTTTGATGTATCTTTTGGATACGGAACCAAACCGCGCTCAGAAGCTTTAGACATTATTGAAAAGCACGGAACAAAGCAGCTTTTATTCGGGTCAGACTGCCCCTGGCACACCCCGGAAATGGAACTGCGTCTGCTGGATACGCTTGAACTGTCTCCAGCAGAGCGCAAGGATATTCTTTGGAATAATGCCGCTGCACTTTTGAAAATACAGTAAATTACAAAAATGGTTTCCTCAACGAAAAAGCTCCCCTTGTGTAAAGGGTGACGGCGTTCATACAAATCAAAAAGGCCCACTTGTACAAGGGGGTAGCATTCGTACAAATCAAAAAGGCCCACTTGTGCAAAGAGGGTAGCGGTGTTCATACAAATTAAAAAGGCCCACTTGTACAAGGGGGTAGCATTCGTACAAATTAAAAAGGCCCACTTGTGCAAAGAGGGTAGCGGTGTTCATACAAATTAAAAAGGCCCCCTTGTGCAAAGGGGGCTGTCAGCTAAGCGTAGCGATGCTGACTGGGGGATTGTTCCTGCTATCATTTTAAATAATCTGCAAATCGACAGCACCTACAAACAATCCCTCCGTCTCGCCTGCGGCGATCCACCTCCCTTTACACAAGGGAGGCTTGCGCAGAAGCTGCATTGTCTGTCTGCTGTTCCTTATGCTTTGCTTCTATTTGCTGCCGCAGTTCTTGCAGCGCATCTGCCAAAGACCCAACCTGATCAATCAGACCAATATCTACTGCCTCCCATCCATCAATGAGGGATCCTACATCTGTGGCAATCTGATCTGTACGCATCAAATATTCCCGGAATTTTTCATCGGACACATGGGAATGATCTGTAATAAACCGCACAATCCGATCCTGCATCCGTTCAAAATAATAATACGTTTGCGGCACGCCCACAACAGTGCCGCTCATGCGCACAGGATGAATGGTCATAGTGGCAGAAGGCACAATAAAAGATTTTTTTGCGCAAACTGCCAGAGGCACGCCTATGGAGTGTCCACCACCAAGCACCAGAGATACGGTCGGTTTGGACATTCCTGCGATCATTTCCGCAATTGCTAACCCAGCTTCTACATCGCCGCCCATGGTATTCAATACCAAAAGGAGTCCGTCAATCTCATCCGACTGCTCTATGGACACCAGCAGTGGAATAATATGCTCATATTTGGTCGCTTTCTGACCATCCCCTAATATAAAGTGCCCTTCCACCTGTCCTATAATAGTCAGACAGTGTATGGTTTCTCCGTCTTTTTTGGAGATCACACTGCCGCTTTTCATGATAAAATCCAGCTGTTCGTTTTCTGCTCCATCGGCAGTATTTTCCCCGCCGGTGCTGTCTTCCGAATTTTCTCCATTACTGTCATTTTTAAATTTGTTTTTATCTATGTCCATATCCATCTCCCTTTCTCCATGAAAATTCCTACTTATTATGTACGAATCTGGAAAAATCTATACTTCCACGTTGACAAAAGGAGATCTTATGCTATCATAAAATAAAAAAGTATTTTAAATCGGAGAAATATGCCAATGGAACTATGTGAAATATTAAAACGGGTGGATCATACCCTGCTTGCTCCCACAGCCATGTGGGAGGATATCCGCAAAACCTGCGATGAGGGAATCTTCTACCAGACTGCATCTGTCTGTATTCCCCCGTCTTTTGTACGGATGGCTGCAGATTATGCAGCGGGACGTGTTCCAATCTGTACTGTAATTGGATTTCCCAACGGATATATGACCACAGCTGCAAAATGCTTCGAAGCACAGCAGGCAGTGAAGGACGGCGCAGCAGAAATTGATATGGTAATCCATTTAGGCTGGGTGCGTGCAGGTATGTATGACGCAGTGCTGGAGGAAATCAATCAGGTGAAACAGGCATGCAGCGGCAGGCTGCTCAAGGTAATCATTGAAACCTGTCTTTTGACGGAGGAAGAGAAAATTCGCATGTGTGAGACTGTTTCTGCCTCCAATGCTGAATTTATCAAAACCTCTACCGGCTTTTCCACAGGCGGCGCCACACGGGAGGATATTATCCTGATGAAGGAACACATGGCTCCCGGTAAGAAAATCAAAGCGGCAGGAGGCGTCAGCGGTCCCAAAGCAGCGGCAGAAATGATCCGGCTGGGAGCCGATCGAATCGGCACAAGCCGAGTAATTGCAGCGCTGATACAAGAACAAAAGAATGGAGCAGATTATGAAACCATATCCAACACCGCATATTAACGCATCCCCCTCAGATTTCGCGCCGGTAGTTCTAATGCCCGGCGATCCCCTGCGGGCAAAATATATAGCAGAAATTTTTTTGGCAGACCCAGTACTGGTAAACAACGTCCGGGGAGTGCAGGGCTACACCGGAACCTACAACGGGCGGCGCATCTCTGTAATGGCAAGCGGTATGGGCATGCCGTCTATGGGAATTTATTCCTATGAATTATTCAATTTTTTCGATGTGGAGGCAATCATCCGAGTTGGCTCTGCCGGGGGAATACAGGAAAGCGTTCGACTACGAGATATTGTAATCGGGCAGGGAGCGTGCACAGATTCTGCCTTTTCTCACACCTTCCGCCTTCCCGGAACCTTTGCACCTATTGCAAGTTACCGCTTGCTGGAGCATTGTACGGCAGCGGCAAAGAACGCGAACCTGCCTTATCACGTGGGAAATCTTCTTTCCAGCGATATTTTTTATCATGATGATCCGGATTCCACTGCGCTTTGGAGCAAAATGGGTGTGCTTGCAGTAGAAATGGAGGCGGCAGCATTATATATGAATGCCGCTCGTGCAGGAAAACATGCGTTAGCAATCTGCACTGTATCCGATCATCTGGTTTCTGGAGAAGCCACGACATCAGAAGAACGGCAGACTTCCTTTACAGATATGATGCGCCTTGCTCTGGAAACAGCAGTATCCTTTACAGACAGCTTGCTGTGAAGGATGGATGCCTGTATATACTGTCGATTTATAGATCATCTAAAATTGATAATATGTGCAGACAATCCCTCCGTCACGGCTACGCCGTGCCACCTCCCTTTACACAAGGGAGGCTTAAACGAGAGGGGCTGCGGTGGTCACTTTCTTTGCACAAGGGAACCTTAATGAGAGGGACTGCGGTAGTCACTTCCTTTGCACAAGGGAGGCTTAAATGGGAGGGGTTACGGTGGTCACTTTCTTTGCACAAGGGAACCTTAATGAGAGGGACTGCGGTAGTCACTTCCTTTGCACAAGGGAGGCTTAAATGGGAGG
>CATLAS010000108.1 GCA_949878535.1 uncultured Eubacteriales bacterium
TAAGTAAACTTCTCGCCGGAAAGATAATCCGCAAGCTCCAGAGGAAGCTGCACCGTGTCATCATTATACTTATATACAATCAGCAGCAGAGAATTTTCCTTCTGATATCCTGTAATCCGGCAAGGAACACCCTGATCCATATCCACAGGGCAGTCTGACACCATAATACCATCTATGAAGTAATCCAGATAAGCTTTGCGCAAAGCGGCGCAGGTTTTGACTGCTTTCGAAAATTCCGGATATTCGGAAATCAGCGCACTGCCGTTGTAGTTCTCCGGCTTGGAGGGATATACGTTGATCACATAGTTGTCCATAAAAATAAACTTAACATAGGATGGCTCAGAGTCTACATTGATATTGGGGCGCAGGGTGCGTATCACATGCATATACGGACGCATGTCTCCCCTTCCCGGCCAGTACAGCCAGTTCCAAGTAAAGTCTGTATTATCCAGTTCCGATTCAAAGTACAGAGTGGATTCCGCGGAAAATACCGTTCCAGGATACATTTTTTCTGTTTCCAGCCGGTATTCATTGATAATATCATGCACAATATCGTCCTGATTGTCCCCCAGCACATACTGATCCCAGCAAATATCCGGACAACCAGCCTCATCACGGAAGAATCGCAAACCGTCCCGAATGTCCTTTCGCCAGTTTTCCGGAGAATGGTCGTGGATCTGATAGCAGCTCCACCGCTCACAATAAGGTGCTTTAAACATGGGAACAGATTTAGGAGTCTCCGCCCAGGAACCACTGCGTTCGGTAATGCCGTAATTTTTTGCAGTCTGATCCCAAAGGGAAATCCAAGACACAAGCGGGGTTACCACCACGCCCATTTCCTTCAGCTTTTCCACGTTCCGTTTCCATGCTTCCAGTCCGCCCCACTCTTCATAAAAGCAATGGGGCCCTGTGGGAAGGGTGAACATGAATGCACCCCACACATTCAGATCATACAGTCCATGCTCCTTCATGTCTGCGGCAAGGGCAGGCATATCATCATATTTCCAGCTGTAATCGTCCGGATCCTTGGTATAGCCGTTTGCCATAAACACTGTTCGGAATCCAAACATCTCTTTTGCACGCTGTGGCACTTCCACTACCCGATGCACCTGAGATGCAACGTAATCCTTATATGCACCGATTCCCTTGATCCAGGGACCGGTATGCGCGGTGAGAACATATTCACCAGAATCGTAGATTTCGCCCTTGCCTACTTTGGTATCCCGCAGAAAAGCAAGACGCAGCTTACCGGATAAGTTATCCAGTTTTACCCACAACTGTTCGCCGTAGCCCATGGATTCCTTATCGTCAGGACCCCAGCCCCAATGCTTACGGTACATGGAAAAGCCGCCCTTGCGGCTGCCCATATCATACCAGCGTCCAATCAGCGGACCCGGCTGGAATCCACCAGCCCGATGAAACCGTCCAGCGCAGGATTCTGTCCATGCAAAAAAGTTTTCTCTGGTTTTTGGTGTGCTTTTCAACTCTACAAAAGGTTTTTCACTTCCGCCCAGCATAGTCAGCACATCATGCTCTTCATCTGTCGTAGGAACGATGCCGTTCATATCTGGGAACAGCACCTGCACCACTTCCGCATCGGAATGGTTTTCAACTACAAGCCGCATGGAAACAGACTTGCCGTCCCCACATGCACGCAGCGTCACAGTAGCAGACACGCCGCCTTCCAGTTCCGCCATTCCTTCCGGAGTAGGAACAGTGCGGGGGATACTTGCATAAGCAAGGGTTACAGTATCGTCCTCACAAGTGATTACAGGAGGAATGCTGCAATATTTTCCCGTAGGATTCAGCCGCAAGGTGTCGTAGTCCGTATGTACGGGCCAGGACAGATCAAACAGTCCTTTGCCTTCCTGAATCATAGACGGCGCGCCAGGATAATCCAAACGAACAAGTGCGCCAGTGGAGGTGTCAAACGTAAAGGTTGTGTTATTTAAAGTGTAGGAAACAGTTTTCATAAGGGCACCAGCTTTTATCAAAATTTTAAATCATATGTAATATACCAAAATTCTGGTAAAGAATCAAGGGAAACGGGGAAATTCGCAAAAGATATTACAAAAACTATTCAAACCCTACAAATAAAATAATTCCCCAAAACTAAAGTTAAAGAAAGGCTCCCCCCAGCAAAGGGATCTGTCGCGCAATATAAATAAAAAGGCCCCCTTGTGCAAAGGGGGCTGTCGCGGTAGCGACTGAGGGATTGTTTTTGCTATCATTTGCAGAATCTTCAAATCAACAGTACCACTTAGACAATCCCTCCGTCTCGCCTATGGCGATCCACCTCCCTTTACACAAGGGAGGCTTGTGAAGTTAAGTGGAAACTTTGCAGCACGTCACTTCCCCTTGCACAAAGGAGGCTTGTGAAGTCAAGCGGAAACTTTGAGGCGTACCATCTCCCCTTACACAAAGGTAGCTTGTGAGGTCAAATGGAAACTTTGCAGCACGTCACTTCCCCTTGCACAAAGGAGGCTTGTGAAGTCAAATGGAAACTTTGCAGCGCGCTGCCTCCCCTTACACAAAAGAGGCTTAAGTCAACAAAAAAGGCACCCTTTGAAGACTCGCTTCGCGGCTCTATATGGATCTGTCGCGCAACGCAAATAAAAAGGCCCCCTTGTGCAAAGGGGGCTCCCGCGCAGCGGGTGGGGGATTGTTTTGCTATCGTTTTTTACGCAGCTTATAAATCAATCTGCAGATATCATATCAATGACATCCTTTAAAGAAAATATTTCGTTTCCGTAAGGATCAATACCATTCTGCACTGTGCGCCAATCCTTCGTGTAAGGTCCCAAATCCGGATTTATTCTGGAAACGGATTCCCCGTCCGGCTCTATATGCAAAAGCGAGACCACGCCCCGCACCCGCCAGTATGCTTCCATAGGAAGATTGGTTTCAGCACTCGGATGCCCCAAAATGTAAATATTGTGGTCGCCTACCTGGGGCTGCTCGAACTCTCTTTCATAAACTTCATGAAGCACAGTGTTGGCAATTTCCTCCTCTGAACGAGACGCCCACAAATATGCGTCTGAAGGGTATTGTTTGAGATGCTCTGTCAAAGGAATGTATCCCCCTCTATGCAAAACAGTGATACAGTCGCCCTGCTGTGCATCCCCTTTATAGCACTCGTCAACGGCAAAGCTTATCGCTGTGAAAGCATTTCCAGCGTAAGAAGTAAAGGTCACTTCCTGTACAACGCCGCGCACAATTGTTTCGGCGTGTTCAATCAATACAGGCAATTCTGCGGTAAATGCATAATCAAACTGTCCGGGGACATCCTGAAAGTCCATATCGGCAGAAACGGTGTATGCTGCAGGAAGAGACACGGTTAAATCCCGCTTGATCTGCACTTCCGGAACCGGATCTGCGTCTTTGGAAGGTTCAGGGGAATGCGTTTGAGAATTTTGACAGCCGGACAGTGCAAACAACCCAACAGCTACACAAATTAGCACAGCAAGCAATTTTCTGCCTTTCATAATAGCTTCTCCTTTCATCTATACATTTTAATCAATCGGCGAGCAAACAAAAATAAATATAAACCAACAATTTATCCGAAAATGTATTCAGGGATACAAATGATTCACAGCATAACAGTCGGAAGTGCTCGGGCGCCAAACCGTTCTGCCGTAGCCATATTGACACATGATGCTGCCGGGCGTATGATTTCTATGCGTCAACCCCAAAGCATGCCCTATTTCATGCATGATCGTTCCCAATCGCTGATTCGACTGATTATCCGGAATGTATTCGTTCATCGCAACAGGATTTAATTGAATTTTTGCCTTTTCATAATTTTTTGCAAGAGATCCGTCACGCGCAACATATATTTCCTTATCTCCCGCCCAAAATGTAGTCGAACCGAAAAGTCCAATGCCTATATCAGTATCCTGCAAAATTTCCAATGCAGCCGCGTCACGCTGCGAATTATCCCGATTAAAAGTCATATTCACAGCGACCCCTGTATAGTTTTTCGCATTGCGCCAATACCCAAAAGCCAAGGATACCAAATGCATATAGTTATCGTTTGTGCCGGAAGAAACAGAATAGGCCAAATTCGGATCCATCCAATAATACCTGCCTCTGACCCCGCCGATTATTGTTTTATCCGCAAACGTGTAGTAACTGTGATCGCAAATATGACCGCCCGCAGCGGAGTCATAGCGACCTGCACTGATATGAAAAGAAAGGCTTGCCGAAAGCAGGATACCTGCTAAAAAAACAATTCCTAATTTTTTGATGCTTTTCCGCACATACATTTTCACACTTTTATTTATTTTTCTTTTCGTCGAAAATGGGAGTAAGAAAAGCATACTGGCAAACTTGTTTGCTTCATGCTTCATAGTAGTCTCCTCTCGAACATTTTACATTACATAAAGCCCTATTTTGCTGTACGCTGTTAGGAATGCGTTTTTCACCTCCATGTATATTCCATTGGAATGCTTGCTCGCCTCATACATCTTTGTTACTATTATATAATAAATTGTGTTATAAGTCAATATAAATTGGATAATATTACAAAATTACGTATGTAGTGTCCGTAAATAAGGCTCCCACCGTAAAGTAAACCGCACAGCACGAATAAAAAAGCACCCCCAGCAAAAGGAGCTGTCGCGCACCACAAATAAAAGGCCTCCTTGTGCAAAGGGGGCTCCCGCGCAGCAGGTAGGG
>CATLAS010000109.1 GCA_949878535.1 uncultured Eubacteriales bacterium
CAGATACCTACCATCTTTGCGGCAATGGGAGCTTCCAATGCGTATCAGTTTCATGGGCAACTGCCGAAAGACAAGAATAAGTTGTTGGCGTTTCTTGATGAAATCATAGGAAATGTCAGCGAAGAAGAATTACAGAGATATAGAAAGAGCGTTCATCATCTGTAAGTGAAAGGAGGAGCAATCATGCACTTTACAGGCAGAACTTGGCGACCACCGTATGAAGCTCATTCGGTCATCATACAGGCTACCTCTGGCTGCACCTACAATAAATGCAAGTTTTGTAGCCTGTATAAAAACGAGTGCTTCCGAATGTCGCCTATTGAGGAATTTGAGGAGGATTTAGCAGAGATAAAAAGCTATCAGCCAAACGCCCGAAGAATTTTCTGGACGGGAGCTAACCCGTTCGCAATGAGCTATGAAAATCTTAAACTACGGGCGTTGACGGTAAGAGACTATCTGATTAAGTGTCAGACAATGGCTATGTTTGCGAGCATCCGTGATATTAAAAACAAAGAGGTATGGCAGCTTAGAAAATTAAGAGCGATGGGTATTAACGGACTGAGCATCGGTGTGGAAAGCGGCGATGATGAAACGCTTGCCCTTGCCAATAAAGGGTATACCTCGGCGGATATTCTGGAGCAATGCAGGAAATTGGACGAAGCGGGCATTGAATACTACTTTGTTTATATGACAGGGCTTGCGGGAAAAGGCGGCGGATACCAAAATGCAAGGAATAGTGCTGAGCTGTTTAGTCAGCTTAATCCGTATTTTATTTCCGTGGACTCTCTCACGCTTTTTCCAGACACAGAGCTTTACCAGATGGCACAGCAGGGCTTGTTTATACCTGCCGAAGAAAAAGAGCGTATCCGTGAATTGCAAATCCTAATCAATAACCTAAATATACGCACACACCTGTTTGCGAACACGGTATCTAATTTCACGCCCGTAACGGCGTATCTTCCCTATGACCGTGAAAAGGTAACAAACGAGCTGCAATTTGTTTTAGATAACACAGACGAAAGGGAGATGCAGGAATATAGAAATAATTTGAAGTCTTTGGGATAAGGCTTACAGTTGAAGTTATAGCCCACCAAATAAAAAAACAGCGTTTTGGTGGGCTGTATCTTCACGCCCAAATGAAAATAGTTTAACCCTCCAGACCTGTTTGAGTTTGGAGGGATTTTTTTGCTTGCAAGCAGCAGCTTCTACTTACATATACCATACCGAGGATGGGCGGATAACCTGTTAAAAAAATCCTCGCTACCGCAAGGGGGCTTTGTACCTCAAAAGTAGAAGTCAAATCTCTACATAATAGAAATAAACTCTCCTTAAACCGTAAAGGTATGACAGCCTTTGCGGTTTTTCTTTTGTCGTTTTTTGCAGGAATATGGGACAAACCTGTTTCTGGCGTGGGATGCCGTTCTCCGCCTGCCAATCTGGATTTTTCAAAAAATTCAGATTGGAGGTAACAGGAATGTCATTCAATTATGGCAGAGAAGAAAAGAAATGGCGGCTCTGGAAAGAAGCCGAGGAAAAGCAGTTACGGAGCTTGGGTGTCAGCGAGGACACTATCGAACAACTCCATACTCACGATTGGGCGGTCTTTAATTCCGACAGGCGGTATTACCGCAGATTGCAGGATGCAGGTACATACCTTGAGGAATTTGCCGAGGAAACAGCACCGCCCGAAATGAAAACCGTTGAGGATTTTTTAGACAGCATCGAAAATCAGCAGCTCTACATAGCCTAATTGCAAAGTCGGTAAAGATGTGCTTATATATACACAGTTAATTACTGGCGTTGCTGTAAAGCAAAGCAGATAACACAAAGTGGCACGAGTGGAGGAATACCCGTATAGGATAGACCGAAGTTGACACTGTAACAAATCCCAAATTGCAGGCGTGGTGCTAATCTTCTGCAAAATACAGAGGTTAAAAACACATAAAATTAGCAGAAAAACGGCGGTACGAGATAACATTCGTAAGCTGTGAAAAGCCAGCAGATATGGGGATTATCTAACACCGTGAGGGAGTTTCCTAATGGCGGATAGCGTCACTCCTAAGAAAGTGTTCCAACACCCGCCTTGGGAGGGCAAGGGAAATGTTGCAAGTCCCACAATTTCATAGTTTTTATAAATGTTTCCGTAGCTCAGTTGGATAGAGCGACCGCCTCCTAAGCGGTAGGTCGGGTGTTCGAGTCACCTCGGGAACGCCAAAAACCCCGCCGAAAGCCCTGTAAAATCAAGGTTTTCGGCATTTCTTATTTTTCCCGAAGGTTTTAGCCTGATACGGCTTTTTCTTCCCTCATACCCTGCCGTAAATTTTTTTCTGATAGTGGCTCTTACCGAAATCCCAGCTAATCAAATTAGCAGGATTTTCTCGTTTTTGGCGAGCTTCAGGATATGCGTAAGGAAATCAACCTGGTCCACAACAGCACTTTAAGAAGCAAATGCCAAAACCTCGTGCAGAAAACGGACGATAAAATCCGTCAGGGATTTTCCGCAGTCAAACAGACGAAGGACAACCTGATAAAATCTGCCGAAAACGCTATGAAAGCGTTTCGTGAAAAAGGTAAGGATACGCTTATTGGTCGTGGTACGGCTTTAACTCCCGTGTGGAATGGTGCGCTTGCTTTGTGAGCTGGTGTGCTAACGAGTGCGGCTATATTGACACAGGAGTTATCCCCAAATTTGCAGGCTGCGTCAACGGTGTGCAATGGTTTAAGGACAGAGGACAATGGCTTGACGGATCTGCCGATCCTGTTCCCGGAATGATTATTTTCTTTGATTGGGACAGCGACGGCGAAACCGATCATGTGGGGATTGTTCAGAAAGTCGAGAACGGAATTGTTTACACCGTTGAGGGAAATTCCGGCGATAGCTGCCGTGTCAATCAGTATTCTATTGGGAATCATCAAATCTATGGATACGGTGTGCCACAATATTAGCCAAAAAAGAGGAAACAGAGGGGCTTTATTCCTTCTATTTCCTCTTTCAATTTACATAGTCATAGGCAAACTCAAATCGACCTCAAAACCGCCGTGTTCACTATGCTTTATTAGCATTTTTCCGCTGTGTGCAAATACGATTTGTTTGACAATGAGCAGTCCTAAACCGTGACGCTGTTCAGTTGTTTTTTCATCGCACACCATATAATGCGGCGTATTATTCAATTTTTCAATCTGTTCATCTGTCGCACCCATACCGTCATCGGAAACAATCACAGTACAAATATTATCTTCAGCTATAACACGAACGAAGATATGACATCCCTGCTCGTTGTGATTCATGCTGTTTTGAATCAGATTACTTACTGCCCGCTTTATTAAGTCTTTGTCAATATATGCCGGACAAGAAGTTAATGCTTCCTCTGTTTGCCATTCAATCGTGTACTTTTCATCAATATTCATATTGATGAAATCAACTACAACCTGACGGACAACGGCAATCAGATTTTGCCTTTCAGGACTTAGCGGCTGCATATTATATTCCAGCTTGGACGCAAGGTTTAAGTCGTTAATCAGATTTCGCATTCGTTTACTTTGCCGTACAATAACCGCCGCTTTTTGGCGGTTATCTTCTGATAACTGCACATCGTTTTCTAACTGTCCGGCATAGCCCATTACCATCGACAGAGGGGTTCGTATGTCATGGGATACCCCTGCAATCCAATTTGCTCTTGCAGTTTCTCTTTTACGGAGCTGCCTGCTTTGCGTTTGCAAAATATTTGAGGTCTTGTTAATGTTTACTGCAAGTTCGGATAAAAGCCCCTTTTCCCTGATATGGACTTCTTCGTTTGTTGACAAAGCCTGTATTCCGCTGACTATCGGTTTCACGGATTTTAACAGCTTGGAATTGGCAATCACATAGATGATAAAAATTAAGGCTATATTGATTGCTAAAACAGAAAGAACCGTTTTGGGCAAGTTGGCAATGCTATTATAATCCCAACTCGGCCACATATGTTTCCAAAAGCTGTCTTTCGGATAGCCAAGTACCACAAGTCCGTTTTCTGCCTCTCCTGTAAATGTAGGATACCCGTCTATATAGCCACGGGTAAGGCTCGCTATATCCGAAGCGGTGTAGGATATAGGGACATTTTCAGGAAGCTTCTCCGTCTGCCATACTACTTTCATTGTCCTGTTGTCAATCAATATTGCCCACACATCTGTATTTTGAAGCTCAAGCGCCGTATCTTCACCCAAAATATACTCGTTTTCATTTTTGGACAGGTCATCGGCAACTTCCTGCGCCGTAATCCAAGGAGAACCGTTCGGCGCTTGATTCAGCGTATATATGCACAATAAAGCAAAATTCAGAATAATGAACAACATCGAGGACAAGAGCATAATACCGACAAAACGCCGTATGAGTTTCAGTACGCTTTTCATATCACTTGCCCTCCATAACCAGCTTATATCCAAGCCCTTTAACCGTTATCAGAGAAACTGGATGGGACGGATCTGCTTCAATTTTCTCTCTGATACGACGGATATGCGCCATCAACGAATTTTCGTAGCCGAAAGGATTATCGCCCCACGCTGCTTCGCACAGAGCGTCAATCGTGACAATCCTCCCGGCGTTCCGATATAAAGCAGCGAGAATATCATGTTCTTTTGCCGTAAGGGAAATATATTCTCCATTCTTTATGACCTCTGCACGCTCAAAATCA
>CATLAS010000110.1 GCA_949878535.1 uncultured Eubacteriales bacterium
GGGAATGGATGTTATCGGGATTGGAAAAATCGGGGATATTTTTGCGCACCGAGGGATTACCTGGGAAATACACACGGTGGGCAATGCAGACGGTATGAAAAAAACACTGGAGGCGGCACGGCAAAAATTTATAGGGCTTTGCTTTGTGAATCTGGTTGATTTTGACATGAAATATGGACACCGCCGTGATATTGCGGGTTATGCACAGGCGGTTATGAAAATGGATTATTTTTTACAGGAATTGTATGGAGAATTGAGTGAGGATGACTGTATGATAGTGACAGCGGATCATGGGTGCGATCCGGGACATATTGGAACAGATCATACCAGAGAATATGTACCTGTTTTAATAGCGGGAAAGAAGATTCATTCAGCGTCTCTTGGAACGCGGAGCAGCTTTGCCGATCTTGGAAAAACCTGCACGGAATTGCTTGGAGCGGATGCATCGGTACTGGCGGGAATGTCCTTTCACAATACGGTAGTTTACTGATTTACGAGGTGATTATACTGCGAAAACAAAATAAGACACTCCCTCAGTCTCCGCTGCGCGGAGCCATGCCCCAGGGGGCGCTTCATGCTCCCCGCGCAAGTGTGGCTTACAACGCAAACCTAAGCCTCCTTTGTGTAAAAGGAGGTGGCGCGCTGTAAGCGCGACGGAGGAATTGTCCATGCAATGCTGCCGATTTGCTGATTCTACAAAATGACCGTTTTACAATCCCTCAGTCGCTGTCGCTGTCGCTTCGCTTGGTGATAGCCCCCTTTACACAAGGGGGCTTTTTTGTACTACTACGCTGACCTATGTTCTAAGGGTTCGTTTTACGAACCCCGCGCAAGAGAGCCTTTTGGGTCTTCGTTGCAAAAATAGGAATTGCAGGTAATAAGGGAGACGGGGAATCGGGCACACGCTATAATAGCACCAGACTCCGCGAAGTCAGAAAGTGAGGTTGGTATGAAAAAAGTTTCATTGAATCTGTGCCTGTTTGGCGAAGAAGGCAGTAGTGGTGATGCTGCAGTTGGCGGTGCAGAGAATTCTGCGGAAATTGCAAATCCGTCCGGAAAAGGAAGCAGCCAGATGAGCAGCAATGTAGATGTTGTGAAAAAATCTGACTTTTCTGCCGCACCGGTTGGCGGCAAAGAAGAGGATGAAAAAACACAGCAGTATGAAATGCACATCGGATTGGATAAGTCGGCTTCCTCTGCAGGCGAGCCTGCGCTCGCTGAGATGCAGGAATCTGCGCTGCCGCCCAGTACAATGCGCATTATTCAAGATCTTGCAGCAATATACAATCTGCAGGAGACGGATATTGGCGCAATTGCAGATGCCTTTAGTCGTACGCAAACCAAAAATGCCTTAGAGGAAAGACTGCGCCGACGCAGTGCGGCAAAGCAGTATCAGATGTTCCTGGATGAAGCAAAAGCGCTGTCTGGAAAGATCCGGGGATTTGATTTACATGCAGAACTGGAGGACAGTCGTTTTTGCAGATTGCTTCGCTGTGGTTTTTCTATGGAAGAGGCATGGCAAGCGGTACATATGAATCAGCTACTATGCGCTGCTGTACGGCAGGCATCTGAAAAAGGTGCAAAGGAAGCGGTGGAGCGATATCGCCGAGGGGCTGAACGACCTGAGGAGAACGGAGTCAAAGGTCAGTCGGGAATCGCCCGGAAGACCAGCGTCGAGCATTTGACCGGGCGGGGAATACGGGATATTCTTCGGCGGGTGGAGAAAGGCGCAAAAGTAAAATTCTGATTCCGCAGCAGCGGGGAAAGGAAAAAAGATGACAAAATTATTGAGTGAGATTCTGGATTTGCAGTTGTTTGGTGCGGGAGATGTTGTACATGGCACACAGGCGTTTGTAAATGCCAATACGCCCGGAAACAGTACAGCATATACAGCATCCGGCAGCGAAAGCGGTTTGTCCGCGGAGATGAAGACGTTTTATGACAAAACATTAATTGAGCTTTCCGGCCCGAGCCTTGTTTTTGATCAGTTTGGTCAGAAGCGTCCTATTCCGCAAAATGGAGGAAAAACCATTGAATTTCGTAAATTTTCCAGCCTTCCCAAGGCACTGACTCCTATTACGGAAGGTGTTACACCCACAGGAAGCAAGCTAACGGTTGTTCCTGTGACTACAACGGTAGATCAATACGGTGATTATGTAGAACTAACCGATATGATTGAACTGACCAGTGTGGATCCGATTGTGGTTGAGGCTACAAAGCAGCTGGCAGATCAGGCGGGCAGAACCATTGATACCGTTGTCCGCAACCAGATTATCGGCGGCACAAATGTGTATTACTGTCCGGAGGTAGGTACTGACGGAAAGGAAACCGAGGTAACTTCCAGATCGGATCTGAGCGAAAAAGCAAAGCTTCGGGTAAAGGATGTATTTAAAGCGGCAGCGATTCTGAAGGCAATGAATGCCCCGTCCATTGACGGTTCTTATGTGGCGGTGATTCATCCCTATGTTGCATACGATCTGATGCAGGACGCGGAAGGACAGTGGCTGGATATTCAGAAATATACAGATCCTGCAACCGTTTTACAGGGTGAGATCGGCACACTGGGCGGTGTACGGTTTGTGCAGACAACGGAAGCAAAGGTATATCATGATGGAGACCTCTGTACTGCTTCCAGAAATCTTACTGTGACTGCCTATAGCACGTCTGCGTCAGATGCTTCCTGCACTGCGGGTGCTGCTACTGCAAACAGAGTTACCGTATCCGATACAATAACAGCAGATCTTGTGGGACGGGAGATTTTCTATACTACTTCAACCAAAAAGGTGCTTGCGACTATTGTCGGTGTAGATATCGCTTCTAAATATATTTATTTGGATGAGCCGCTTACAGGCATTACCTATGCTTCCGGTGACAAGCTTTGCCCCGCCAACTGCGGCAAAGATGGAGCAGCAGTATTTGCCACTTTATTCCTGGGTGCGAATGCCTACGGAACCACAGATATTGGTGGCGGCGGTATTGAGCATATTGTGAAACAGAAGGGATACGGCAACGATCCGCTGAACCAGCGTTCTTCTGTAGGTTGGAAGGCAACCAAGGCTGCTGCAAGACTGGTGGAAGAATATATGCTGCGGGTTGAATCCGGTTCTTCCTTTAACGGCAGTTCCATTGAAACAAACTAAATTAGAATTTTGAAAGATGAGGATGTAGTTATGGCAAAAGCTTTGAAAAGTACTTCTGGAATGGAAGAAGAAACACGAACTGTATTTATCCCCCGTAAAAATAAAAATGATACGGAACGGTATGTAGCAGTCAATGGGGAAAATATGCTGATTCAGACAGGCAGAAATGTAGAAGTTCCCCTCCGCTATGCCGAGGTGATCGAAAATTCTCTTCGGCAGGATGCGGCAGCAGAAGCATTTATTGAGGCGTATGCCAACGGCTGACGTCCTCAGTATAAGGAATGGGCTATGGCGCTTTTGCGTCATAGCCCAAAAAAGAAAGAGGGGATTTGTATGACTGTGAATGAAGCAATTGCCCGGTGTGATGAGATGATTGGAGACAGCTGCGGCAGAGAGGCGAAGCTGCGGTGGTTGTCTGATGTGGAATCTATGGTGTATCAGGAAATTATTTGTACCCATGAAGGAGCATATGAATGGGCGTCCTGGAAGCCTTTTGGTGCAGATGACGGAGAACAGGAACTGCTTGCGCGGGATCCTTACGGAGAACTATATGTGTTTTATTTAATGATGCGTTCCAACTTGCTGCTGCAGGACATGAATCAGTATAATAATGCGGCAGCATTGTTTGCATCAGCGTATACTTCTTTTGCAGATTGGTACAACCGAACCCATATGCCCCTGTCTGTGGGTGACATTGTTTTATGATGTGGGGTGCGACATGAAAGTACCAGGTTTAAGAGAGAATAAGCGCAGCAAAACAATGGTGTCTGCTTTTACGGGCCTTGACAGACGTCCAAAGCCCGGTGCCGGCGGATTTGTTGATATGCAGAATATGACTGGAAAGCAGTACCCGAAAATATCTGTGCGTGACAGACGTGGGCGGATGTCTTTGGTAAATGACAACATATATGGGCTGTCATCTCTGGATCTCTGCTTGGATGATGTGATTCATCAGAATGCGTTGGTTGCGGTTCGGGAAAGCACAGTCCGGGCATTTTATTATAAAAATGACGGTGTTCTTCATTGGAAGGATATAGCGGGGAGCACGATTTTTGAATCATTCGGAACGAAAAAAACGGGTGTTGTATCCGGTGGGTATGTATATTTCTTTCCGGATAAATTTTACGTAAATCTGATGGATCTGACGGATCTTGGAAAACTGGAAAAGACAGCGACCTTGCAAACGGGCGCAGTAACCAGCGAGGCAGGCAGCGGCTATTACGAGGTCATTCTGGAGTCGTGTGATATAGATGGAAATCCTGTGGAGGGGGAAACGTCTTATGTGCGGCTGCTCTGTAAGCGGTATACCCTACGTGGTAGTAACAAGGGGGATTATGAGGGAAATATGGCATATGCCGGCGGATTTTCCGATATGGATACGGTGACTATTTCCGGTTTTACCGATAAAAAATGGAATGGAGACTATACCTTACATAAAGTTGA
>CATLAS010000111.1 GCA_949878535.1 uncultured Eubacteriales bacterium
AGGCAGATAAACCCTTCCCTGCCGCACATTTCATTTGGCTGCAAGGCTCATCCTGACAATAACAATTTTCACTTTTGCATCCGCCGCAACGCATTACGCTGTCAGGATTTTCCTCGCCTCCAAACCATACATTTTGAACATGGGTATTGTAAATATGGCGCAATTCCTCACGCAACTCAGTGTAATGAATGCACAGATCACATCTGTGACCGCATTTGGAATACACAGCGCCCTCCTGGGGGAACGGCTTGCGGTTCGGTTTTTTCTTTATCATGATAAGTCTTTTGATTTCTTCAAGCTGTTCAAGTGTTGTTACCTCGATAAACATCCACTTTCCGTCGTGATAAGTTTTAGAATTTTCATAATATCCTCTGATATATTGTGAAAATGTATCTGCGCACGCATCAAAAACCTCGCGTTCTTTTTTACCGAATATTATTAAAAATATATACCTATCCTCACGGGTATAGATCGTTACAATCGTTTTCTTTCCCTGCTTGAATTTTAGCTCGTCATTTCCATCGCCAACTTCATCAAGGCGGTATTTGCTGCGCATAAATACCATTATATCATAACTGATTCTTTCATGCATATTCATATGCGGAATTCTCCTCCCATTTCATATTCACCTGCTTATATATTCGGCTGACAACCCGGGCAAAAATATATATTTCCACCCAAAAATGACTGACGAATCGGCAAGCTTCCGCATCTTGGACACGGGCAGGACAAAGTAAGCTTCGACAAAATTGTTTTATATCCGCCGGGATGACCAAACAGATCCTTTTCCGTATCCCGTCCTCCCTGCTCTCTCATAGCCTGCAGCGTATTTCTAACACTTTCAAATAAAGCATGCATTTCCGCATCTGTTATAGACTCCATCTTACGCTTTGGGTGAAGCTGCGCGTTCCATAGAATATCCTGCAGCACACCGTTTCCAAGCCCGGGAATCCGCTGTTCTGTAGCAAGAAATGCTTTTACAGACATTCCGGGAGCCACACTGCGGCGCAGCTTTTCAAAATAAGCTTCGTCAAAAGCTTCCGACAATGGGGATATCGCCCGATCCTCAGGAAGTCTGCCATCCTCTGCCAAAGCACAGAACATGGCCCCCCACATCTGCACCGTACAGCTCATATAAGATGCGTCATCAAACTTCAACAGGAGTTGATGCTTTGCAGGCAATTTTTCTCCAGCGCGGTGATACTTAATGGGTGTGGTAATAATTAAAAGCGCATCTTCGCACAAAATCACCACACAGGTTCCTCCGCAGGCAAATCCCCCACGCGCACCAGCAGACGTTATCGTTTTTCCTTCTAACATCGCCGGATATTCCTGTGGATCTCCGGAATACCATGCAAATTTGTGAGGATACGTATCTGCTTGAACACGCACAATTTTTTTGCCCACCAAAGTTCTCTGAATCTGATTTGCCAATACATGTGTTTCCGGGAATTCAATCATAACTATCACTCACTTTCTTATAGTATATTTTCAGTATACCTTGAGTAATATGACATCTTTTGTCATATTATTTATATTTTTCTGCTATCTGTAACGCTTTTTTACGAATCAATGCCTGTACCCATTCTGGCTCAATCACCTGAACCAATTCACCGAAAGACAAAAGAAAACTCCAAACCCAGTTGTCCTCCGGCCATGTAACAGAAACAAAAAAACTGCCGTCCTCCTGCTTTTCTATTTGAGATTCATTAAATTCATCATAAATTCGATATGCGGTTTCTGGTGCAAATTTCAATGTCAAAGATATCGCTTTGCTGCCCTCCTTTTCAGCTGCCACCCAAGATTCCGTCACATCCAACCGACTCGGAATACAGGGCTCATTTGTCACTGTAAGGTTTTGTATCCTTGTCAGCTTGAAGGTGCGAAATCCTTTTTTAAATAAACAGTACCCATGCAAATACCAGGCGCGATGTTTAAACCAGATTTGCATCGGCTCCACTCGCCGGTGTGTTTTCTCACCAAAGCTATTGTAATAATCAAAATGAATAATACGCTGTTCCGTCACTGCCATTTTCAGCATTTCAAACAAGTCCTTGTTAGAATCTCCCCAGTCAGAAAAATCAATTTTCAGCCACGGGACCGCATCCCTGCCCCAAAATGCGCTGAGCTTTTCAAGCACTGAAGCATCCTCCCCACGTTGCAGCGGCACAAATCCCTGCAGAGCAGTCAATACCGCATTTTGTTCCGTCTCGCTAAGCAAGGACTTATCCAGCACAAAATCCTGCAGCAATGAAATCCCGCCGCCTCTTCCTTTATTGGCATATACAGGCACACCGGCAAGGGATAAGGCATCTATCTCCCGATAAATCGTGCGCTGCGATACTTCAAATCGTTTTGCAAGTTCTCCGGCAGTGACAGTGCCCTCTCGCAGCAAAGTATATATGATCTGAAACAATCGATTCGTCTGCATAATGGCCTCAACCTTCTTTTTTTCTACAGTATAGCACATAAATATGACATTTGCACGTCATATTAAAAAACAGCGCAGGTAAATACTGCGCTGTTTGCATTTGTTATACAGATGCTCTAAGAAGCTCCATGTAATCCAGAAATTTTTCGTAGTCCGCATCAGACATTGTTTCATACTTTTCAAAAAGAAACTTGCCTTCCTTCAGATAATTTTCCAGTATATCATTATACCGATCCCATTGATCATTTTCCAATGAGGATAACAATTTAATCTGATCATGCAGCTGATCTCCTTCCGCAGTATAACGGCCGTATGCGGCTTCATACAATTTCGGAATCACCTGTGCCAGATCCTGCATATAGTTTCCATATGCCTGCTGCCCTACAGATTGTGCATAACTGTTTCCCATTCCCCCTGTCAGAGAAGCAGCCTTTCCTATAGCGTCCAGCATGGCAAGACGTCCGTTCTGTATATATGAGTCTTTATAGCTTTTATATAAAGGGTCTTGTGCAGGATCATAAGAAAATTCTCTTCCTGTTGCCGCGGAAATCAATGCGTCCAGTTGTTTGCTGTAAGTGCTATCATATGGTGCTGGCTTTGCCTTCTCCCAATTTTCAACTGCTGCTTGTGCATCCTTCACACTGTTACTCTGCCTGTACCCGTTACTGTGATAAGTCTCTCTGTTTCCAGAGGGACCTCCATATATCGAATACCACGCATCTGACGTTACAGAAACCTCATCCCCGCTTGCGCCGACGTCAGGAATTTGCAGTGTGTTTCCTGCATAAATCAAATTTTTGTTTTTAATATTGTTGCTGCTTGCCAACGCATCTACCGTTGTGTTATGCTCTCTGGCTATGGAAGACAGCGTATCTCCTTTTTTGATCGTATATGTCATTGTTTACTCCTTTCTTCCAATTGTGCACGTACATCCCGGTTAAAATTATCATATCCTAAATTTGCTAAAACTACATTCAGCGTGTCAGCCAGTCCATACAGCCAGCTGGTTAGCTGCGCTATGTTATTTTGTGTTTCCTCCGAAATAGGAGGCGGATCAATATGAAATTTCATGATTCACTCCATGCTTTTAAGATTTATGCATGCCATCCCTTGCCGCTGCAATTCTCCGTAACTTTTGCAATAGAACAAATCGCAGCATCCCCGGTTCCGGATATTCGAATGCGGAAGTGATCGCACCGGCGTGGACGCAGCGGAATCTGCACCACACTTTTCTTTTTCCCACTTATCACATGCTGTCTGCGCCATATGCCGTCGCTGTCATATTCCACATCAATCTGCACACGGCTCCCAAAGGGAATTTCCAGCCGCATCTGCAGCAATGTTACATACACATGATCCGGTGTTTCATATTCCAGCTCTGCCGTTTCGCAGTACCAGGAAATACTTTCTTCTGCGCTTCCCGGTTTGACCAAATCCAGCCCATTATAGGAACCACATGCTGTGTACACCTCGTTCTTTCCCGAACCCTCGCAAAGCATATACAATTCTCGTCCGCAGCGGCAGAATTCTATTACCGGGATATCATCTTCCCTGCACCACATTTTCTTTACAGTATCATAAGTTAGCAGGATGCGCCGCCCCGCGGAATCTTCCATAGATATGAAATACCGATTGTCCACACCACCCGCCACAGCATTTTTCCAACGGGTGTTTCCCAATGCCGAATCTATATTTACCGGAATCCCCCCATCATACTTCACGACACCGTTCGCCGATTTATAATATAATACATCGTTTACAACCACCGCGCTTTTTGCACTGCCGTTTTCAATTCCCCGCAGCGCATGTTCCGTCATTGTAAATTCCCCTGGATAATCCCCATAAATTTTTATGATTGCATCTTCCTTGAAAAAAATCGGTTTCCCATCATAGCACACTGCACCTGTAAACACACCGCAGGCACCAACAGAAGCCCTCCAAGAATCTGTGGAAACACCCATAAACCGGCTCCAGTTTTTCGGATCTCCCAAAGCGCTGGCATAGATTTCATTGATCGGTTTCCCAAATTTATCTACGCCGTACCGACAGCCCCATAAACGGTTTCCTGCAGCAATCACATAATCCATTTCCGGAACAAGCCGGGCAATTTTTACAGAGATTCCATTCGCCTGCGTAATATTCCCAGAACCG
>CATLAS010000112.1 GCA_949878535.1 uncultured Eubacteriales bacterium
GTTTTGACATCAGAACCACACCATCCCGGCAAAGCCGCTTTTGAAATTATAGGTGTTCATCCAGTGTTCATATGGTGGGGAAACTAATGTATGAAAAAAGGAGAGAGTTTTACTCTCTCCTTTTTTTACTTTCTGTTAGGACAAATGATAACACAAATGTTCCCTTCACTGTGCTGACTGTTACTGACGCATTTGGAAGGTTTAAATATACTTTGTGTTCGGATTTGAAATGCATTGGTGGGCCATCAGGGATTCGAACCCCGGACCGTCCGGTTATGAGCCGGATGCTCTAACCAACTGAGCTAATGGCCCCTGTAACTTTGCTTATGATAGCACATTTTTGCTCCTTTGTCAATGTATTTTTGTGCAAAAATAGCTTTGCACCCTATATATTTACATTCTATCTGTTGACGAATGTGCGCTTATCCTGTAAAATAATATAGATTGATATTACTTTAGGAGGGGCGTCCATGAATCATTTGCCCGATAAACAGAATATGCGGCGACCTGCTCCTAATCGGAATGTAGGCATGCATAGACCTGCCCAACAGCAGGCGCGGTCAACCTCTCCTGCACGCCGTGCACCGGACCTGATGATTCAGCGGCAGCAGATTGGCAGAAATGTGCCTGCACACAGACCCAATCCGAATGTATCGCGGAATGGGAGGGCACAGCGCATTGTACGGCCGGCGCACAATGCATCGCGCTCCCGCGGCAATACAGCACACGCAAAGTCCAAACAGCCTGTCAGCCGCAATTTTATTTTGGCGGCTTTATTTGCAGCGCTGATTTTGATAACAGTGATTATCAGTACGGTGCAGTCCTGCGCGTCCAATAAAAGTACAGATGGCGCAGTTACTACAGCACCGCTGAAAACGGTAAACCGTGCGGAGAACTTTGATGGCACTGCTGATAAGGCGGATGATGCATTTCCCGCGTTTGCCTCGTATACAGATGAAACGGAAGATTTAGTGATTGACAGTGAATATGGAATTCTAATTGATCTTGAAAGCAATACGGTGGTTGCTTCCAAAAACGGGGACAGCAAAATTTATCCTGCTTCTATGACCAAGATCATGACACTGGTTGTTGCATACGAACATTTGGATGATTTAGATGCGACATACACCTTCCCCGCGGAGATATTTGATCCGCTGTATCAGGCGGGCGCTTCTGTCGCCGGATTTAAACCGGGTGAAACTGTTCCTTACAGAGACTTACTGTATGGAACGATTCTTCCTTCCGGTGCGGATGCTACAGTTGGCCTGGCGCTGGCAATTGCCGGCAGCGAGACAGGATTCGCGGCGATGATGAATGAAACTGCACAGCGTCTGGGACTGGGAAATACCCACTTTGTAACGGTCAGCGGACTCCATGACGACAACCATTATTCTACATGTCATGAAATGGCGCTGATTCTGGAATATGCGATTTCAATTCCGGAGCTGCGGCAGATATTGTCTACATACAAATACACAACAACGGCAACTGCAGAGCACCCGGAAGGAATTGAACTGCGCAGCACCATGTACTCCCGTATGGAAGGAACAGAAGCGGAGGGGATGTATGTGCAGGGAGGAAAAACCGGATATACTCAGGAAGCCCGGCATTGTCTTGCTACCTTTGCTGCACCCTGTACGGAAGAGAACGCGCCGTACACTCGTCCCCGCTTTATATTGGTCACCGCGTTTGGGTGGTCTGAATATAAGCCCGTGTTTGATGCAATCAACACGTATACGAAATATAAGCCGTAATGCTATGAAAAGCGCCTCTCTATCATAGGGAGGCGTTTGTTTTATAAAGAGAAAGAGTGGTACAATTCATTGTACAGGCTTCAATGTGTATTATATAAAAAGCCCCTTGTATAAAACAAAAAGGGGTCACGCTAAAGGTCACATCCAACAAAAAAAGGCCCCCTTGTGCAGGGGTTCGTTTTGCGAACCCCCTGGGGCATCCCGCGGAGCGGGTGGGGGATTGTTCTGCTGTCATTTTGGAAATTCTACAAATCAAAGTATTGCTAAACAATCCCTCAGTCACAGCATAGCTGTGCCAGCTCCCTTTACACAAGGGAGCCTTTTTGTTGGACGTGACTTGTAACATCCCCCTTTGCTGGGGGGAGACTTTTGGCTATAGTATAATTCTATATAATTTTACCCGTATCATTTAATACGAAATTTGCTTCAAAGGTTGCATCACAAGCGGCTGCGATGGCTTGCAATTCTTTTTCAGAAAAGTTATCTCGTTTTAATTTTTGACTGATATTTTGTGCAGATGTTTTCGGTGTAATTTTATTTGCTAAATCTTGCAGGGTCATTTCTCGTGCCGCCAAAAGCATTTTTATTTTTATTGCTAACCCCATAATATCACCTCTTTGTTTATATATTATAATAAAAAATGAAAATATTCAATCTTAAAATTCAAAAAATAAATTATTTAATTTAAAAAAAGCTATTGACAAATTAACATATTTGTGTATAATTTAAATTATAAAATTTAAATAAAAAACTTATTAATTAAAAAAACAAGGAGTGTAAACATTTTATGAACAAGTTTGAAGAGAATCTGGAAATGTTTTTTTCGGAATGCAGAGAAGTGGCGTTAGCCGAGAATCTTTGTTCTAATGTTGAATATCGAAAATTATCAAAAGAATGTTGTGAGTTAATGGATAAAATTATGAGCAAACTGGATAAGGACAGTAGAAACCTGGTGTTCCAATTGGAGGAAACGCAAAATCAAAAAGCCGGTATTGATATTGACAGCGTTTACTATCAGGGTATATCAGACTGCATTGCCTTATTAAAAAGCTTACAGGTGCTATAATACCCTTATCTTTTTTTAATCTTATCCCAATATGCTGCTGCGGCTTGCTCTGTTTTATTCTCGCCGAACTGGTAATACTGACGATCCATTAAATCTGTCGGCAAATACTGCTGATCTACCCACCTTCCGGGATAATCATGGGGATAAACATATCCTTCAAATTTTGGGCTGCGCAGATGATCAGGCACCTCCCGCCCTTTACCTGCGCGCACATCTGCGAAAGCGGCGTTTATAGCCGCATAGGCTGTATTGGATTTGGGTGCGGTGGCAAGCATGACCGCTGCGTTTGCCAGGGGAATTTGCGCTTCTGGCAGGCCAAGTTCTCGGGCGCTTTCTACGCATGCCCGGGTAATGACTGCCGCCATGGGATATGCCGCGCCGATATCTTCACTGGCAATCACCTGTAAACGTCTGCATGGAGAGATTAAATCTCCGCCTTCCAGCAGGCGAGCAAGGTAAAACACTGCGGCGTCCGGATCCGATCCCCGAATGGATTTTTGCAGTGCGGATAAAAGATCGTAGTGCACATCTCCGTCTCGATCAAAGCTGCCCGCCATGACGGATGGCGTTAAAGCACGAACGATTTCTTCCGTAACTGTACCGCCCGCTGCCGCACTGGCACATTCCAGCATCGTCAGCGCCCGGCGGACATCGCCGCCGCAGACCGATGCAACATACTGAAGGGCTTTTTCGTCCGCGCCATTGCTGCATAGCGTGTCAGCCACGCGCTGCAAATGGGTAAACACGTCCTGCGCAGAAACTGGTCGGAATTCAAACACGGAACATCGGGATAAAAGCGCATCATATATGTAATAGTAAGGGTTTTCTGTTGTAGAAGCAATGAGTGTAATTCTGCCGTCTTCAATATATTCCAGCAGCGACTGCTGCTGTTTTTTGTTGAAGTACTGAATTTCATCCAAATAGAGCAAAATTCCGTTTTGCCCCAGCAGTCCTTCTGTTTCCGCAGCTACAGCTTTTACATCGGAAAGGGAGGCGGTTGTAGCGTTCAGACGGCGCAGCTCCATCCCAGATTTTTGTGCGATAATTGTTGCACATGTGGTTTTTCCTGTGCCGGGAGGACCAAAAAAAATCATACTGCCGAAATGTCCGCTGTCAGATAGGCGGCGCAGTATTCCGTTTTCGCCTACTAAGTGTTGTTGCCCCGCAACCTGATCGAAGTCTGCTGGCCGCAGACGGTCAGCTGCCGGTGTCTGGATTGCCATTACACGTTCCTGCCTTTTTGTTTGATTAAATCCTGTACTACTTCACCCGCTATCAGCAGTCCTGCTGTCGGCGGAACAAATGCGCAGCTTCCGGGAATGCTGCGTCTGCTGCTGCCTTCCGGCACGGCTTCATTTTCCAGCGGCTTTCGCGGTTCTTCTTTGGAATAGACTACTTTCACATTGCTAATTCTTCTTTTACGCAATTCTATTCGCATGACTCTTGCAAGAGGGCACACCGATGTTTTTGCAATATCTGTAACTTGAAATGCACAGGGATCCACTTTGTTTCCGGTGCCCATGGAGGAAATTACCATAGCGCCTGCCGTCTTTGCTTCCTGTATAATGGAGATTTTTGCACTGACGGTATCTACCGCGTCGATTACATAATCGTATACAGAAAAATCAAAATCTGCCGCGGTTTCTGGCAGATAAAATGTCCGGTGACACCGCACCTGAATATCCGGATCGATATCATGGATCCGTTCAGCCATTACGTCTGTTTTATATTTGCCG
>CATLAS010000113.1 GCA_949878535.1 uncultured Eubacteriales bacterium
CAGTCGCTATCGCTTCGCTTAGCGACAGCTCCCTTTACACAAGGGAGCCTTTTGTATTTTGTCCCGCGACGCCCTTTGCCGGAGAAGCCTTTTTGTGTTATAATCTCCCTTTACTGGGGGAATCATTGAGGCGGGAAACATAGGCCTCCCCCTATCCTGGGAGCCTTTTAAAGTATGCGAAAACTTTATCGGGATATCCCCTCAAAAATGAATGATTCCCAAATGCTCCAACAAAATTTTGATTCCCATTAAAATCAGGATTGCACCGCCAACGATTTCCGCCTTGCTTTTATATTTCAACCCAAATATGTTTCCAACTTTCAGCCCAATGGCAGAAAGGACAAAGGTAATTCCACCGATAATCCCTGCTGCGGCAGATATTTGTACATCCGGCAGCAATGCAAAGGTGATTCCAACCGCCAGTGCGTCAATGCTTGTCGCCACGGCAAGAATGAACATTGCCCGAAACGAAAAAGACGCATCTCCCTGCTCTTCCTCTCCCGAAAAACCTTCCCGGAGCATATTCCCACCGATTATGGCAAGCAAAACAAACGCAATCCAATGGTCAAAGGAAGTGATATATTTCTCAAAGGTTGATCCAAGAAAATAACCAAGCGTTGGCATCAGTGCCTGAAACCCTCCGAACCACACGCCGACAAGCAAATAATGCTTCCATTGCAGCCTTCCTGCCGACAAGCCCTTGCATACAGAAACTGCAAAGGCATCCATAGACAATCCCGCCGCAATCAAAATCAGTTCCCAAATTCCCATAACTTGTCCTCCAATTTAATCCAGTCCGCTCATATAAAAAGACCCAAGTACAGTGTGCTGTACTTGAGTCTCGCCATTTAAGACAAGCCAGACGGCAGCCGCCGTCAGTCTGTTGACTTGCCACTCAATTCTGAGCCATCTACTCCCTCAAATTCCCAAACAGTATATCACAAAAACCGCAGTAAGTCAATGCAAACCTGCTATATATTCATCGCAGGGTGCGCATATATGTTGCTGTCAGAATCCCCGTCACAATCATAGCAATACAGTCTGCAATCGGTGCTGCATACAAAATCCCCTCAATTCCCATAAATTGCGGCAATATCACAATCAGCGGAATAAAACACACAATATCTCGAATCAGCGAAGCAACGATTGCACGCACTGGCTTCCCTGCTGCCTGAAAAAATATAGATGACATTTTTATCACGCAGGTAAAGGTTACAAGTGATAGAAAAATGCGGAAGGTTTTTTCGGCAAACAGCCAGTAATCCTGAGGATTGGGAATATTCGTCGGCGTGCCGAACAGTCGCGCCACCGCATCAGGAGCAAATTCAAACAGCAATGTTGAAACAACCCCAATTAAGACAGTACAAAAAAGGATGGACCTGTACAACTTTTTTACCCGGTCAAAATTCCCTGCGCCAATATTATATCCGATGATCGGCTGACAGCCCAGAACAATTCCCACCACCAGATTGATTACTACCGTAAACACCTTGCTTTCAATTCCGATCACTGCAATAGGAATATCCGCGCCGTATTGTGATGTTGTTCCATATTTCACCAGCATAATATTGCAAACAAGCACAACAATTACGATTGTGACCTGTGTAATAAACGATGAAATTCCAAGACGGAGCGCGCCGGAAACGGCCTTAAAATCCGGCAAAAAGCTCTTTATATTCAAATTGAAGGTCTTTGTATGAAAGAAATACCACACACACAGCGCTAAAGATGCCATTTGCCCGATTCCCGTTGCCAGTGCCGCACCTGTCATCCCCCAATGGAAGCCGAAAATAAACAGGGGATCCAGAATAATATTGATTGCCGCACCCGCCAGCATAGCTATCATTGCCCAGCTTGGACTTCCGTCGGCACGCACAACAGAATTCATCATATTGGACAGCATAAAAGCCGGGAAAAATATGAGGATGATCTCTAAATATTCTACCGCCATTCCGATACTGTTTTCGGACGCGCCAAACAACGTCAACGCCTGTGTTTTTAAAGGATAAAAAACACACAGCAGCAGAATACTCGCCGCAAGCGTAAGCGTCACGCCGGTCCCGATTGCCTTCGGCGCTGTTTTCATATCATTTCTGCCCTGACAAATATTCAGATACGCAGCGCAGCCGTCTCCAATGCACCATGCAAACGCCTGTGCAATGACAAATACCGGAAACACCACGCCAGTTGCCGCGTTGCCAAGCGTACTTAGCTCACTGTTTCCAATAAAAATTTGGTCAACAACATTATATAGTGCACTTACCAGTAGAGAAAGCACACAAGGCAGGGAAAATTTCAGCATCAACTTTGCAATTTTCTCGGTTCCCAAATAGTTACTGCTTTTTGTCTGATCCATAAGTCACCTCCTAAAATATTATAGTTGGAGTCTTTATCAGAGAAAAAGCTGCCTGAAAACTGCACTTGCCATAAAAAAAGAACGTAGAAATGCCACTCTTTCAATTATTTGACATGAACATTATATAATGGAAGAAAACATTTGTCAAGCCGCGCTTCTATTTCCCGGACACACAAAATGTGTGATTCTCACTTTTGCCGTCGTTTTTTCTGTATTTTTGTCGAACACATTGACATATGTGCAAATTATCTATAAAATACTGATAAGACCAATTTTAATATATTACATTTAAACAATAATCGCGGAGCATATTCAAAAGAAAGGAGGTTGCCGCACAAAAGACGCTCCGGATATTATAAATTAAAAATAAAGGAGAAAAGCGTTATGTCAAAGAAAATCATTTCTATTTTACTCATTTGTTGTTTCCTATCCGGCATGCTTGCAGTAGGAGCCGGAGCAGCGGAATCTGATGCTCCTGCATGGAACTTTGACGCAACCGGGCAGCTTACTGTAAATGCCGCATCCGCTTTGACGGATTATGCAAGCGCGCAAGATGCACCGTGGAACCTGTTTACCTCCCTGATTACCACAGTTTCCATTGATCCTTCCATTTCATATATTGGAGCATATTCACTGAACAATCTGAATGCCACCGTACATATTGAAAATGGAAACACCGAGATCGCCGAGCACGCTTTCGACAATGCCGGTACTAATTTTGTAATTGTAAGTGTTTTCAATTCTCCTGTTCACACCTATGCGAAGGAACACGGGCTTGCCTTTGAAGGAATTTCCGTTGCCTCCGGAGAATGTGGAACCAACGCACGCTGGAGCCTCTACGCCGACGGCACCCTTCATATTCACGGAAGCGGCGCCATGACGGATTATTACAAAAGTCCCACCTCCACTCCTTGGTACAGCTACAAAGCGGATATTAAAAACGTATTGATAGATGAAACCATTACCTTTGTTTCGTCTTATACTGTATTTTCTGCAAGTAAATGTCTATCCGCTACAATTAACGGTGCGGACACACAGGTCAGCTCTACTGCTTTTCAAATGGTAAGTACAAGCTTTACCATTTACGGGCACCTGGGATCTTCCGCTGAAGAAGCAGCCCAAGCAAGAGGATATGCGTTCGTCCCCTTCACCATCGCTTCCGGAGCATGTGGAACAACCGCTACATGGACGCTGTATACTACCGGGCTGCTGAAAATTGACGGAAGCGGCGAGATGACGAGTTACAAAGATCCAACAAAAGTACCATGTTATAAGTATTCACACAAGGTCACCTCTATCGAAGTCGATGAAAGAATCACAAAGGTGTCAGGAGTCACATATTTTGCACTATTTGAAAAACTTACCACCCTTACTGTCTGGAACCCGGAAGCGATATTCGATCCGCTCGACTCGCTCCCATTTACGCCTATTACCTCCTCAACCAATGTAGAAATACGCGGGTATAGCAATTCTACTGCACAAAAATTTGCCGAAGAAAACTCCCTGTCTTTTGTGCCATGTTCCCCCTTTCTGGCGGTGGGTACATATGGTGAGACTATAAACTGGCAACTCCATGAAAACGGCGTACTTCGGATTTATGGCTCCGGCGTCATGAAAAGTGGTGCGAGATTAACCTGGCGTAATTATGCAAGTTGGATCAAAACAATTGACATCAGTAAAGATATCACAGAAATTTCTCCTGTAGTTACCGCAAACGAAACGAACTGTACAAAGCTGATTATACGAAACCCGTCAGCGACAATTAATACAAATGCAGTTTCTCGGGAAGATAAAAATCTGACAATTTGCGGTGCAATCGGTTCCACTGCTGAAACATATGCAAACGAAAACGGCTTCCATTTCACTCATAACCCTTATGCTGTAGACTACGGATCCTGCGGAACAAATGTAACCTGGACGCTATATGAAAATGGTCAGTTGATAATAAGCGGATCCGGCGCAATGACAAACTATTTAGTTCCTGACGAAATACCCTGGTATGCATATGAAAAAGTTATTAAAGAAATAGTAATAGGTTCAAATATTACCAGCATTTCATCCTTTACATATTTTGGCTATAAGAGTTGCACCTCTATCACCACACTCAATCCAAACGCTAATTTTGAAAACTATTCTTTCCAAATCCCGTATGATAACCTGACACTCTACGGTTATAAAGGCTCCACAGCAGAAGCTT
>CATLAS010000114.1 GCA_949878535.1 uncultured Eubacteriales bacterium
GAGTTAAAGGTGGACTCCGACGTGGCTTGCGCCGTGTTACCTTCCCTTTACACAAGAGTGGTTTGAGGCAAAGGGATGCGGCTCGCTATGCATCCTTCTTCACAGGGAAGGATTAGGAGTAGTTGCTGGCCCCTTTGTGCAAAGGGGGCTGGCTCCGCATAGCGGAGACTGGGGGATTGTTAAGCGATCATTTCGCAGGACTATAAAATTGAGAGTCTGCCCTCAACACCCCCTCCATCACGGCTGACATTGTGTTATTTCCTTTTACTGGGAGGAAGCAGTTGAAGTTGGTGCAAACGAATTTATAAGTATTTCTCTATGGAGCAAATATGGATCTATATAGTATACGTAATGCAAATAAAAAATGTTTCCTACAGGGACTGCGTAACGGGATTCCCATTGGACTGGGGTATTTGGCAGTTTCTTTTTCTCTTGGTATCGCGGCAAAAAATGCCGGACTGAATGCAGTTCAGTCTTTTTTGACCAGTCTGCTGTGCAATGCGTCTGCTGGTGAATATGCTGGATTTACATTGATTGCCGCCGGTGCTTCTTATATTGAAGTTGCTGTAATGACGCTGATTGTCAATGCCCGATATCTTCTGATGAGCTGTGCTATGAGCCAGCGAATGAATCCGGACACAAAGCTGCATCATCGTCTGCTGATGAGCTTTCATGTGACGGACGAGCTGTTTGCGATTGCAATTGCCCGACCGGGATATTTGAATCCGTTTTATTCTTACGGCGCGGTGCTGTCGGCGGCGCCTTGTTGGGCGCTGGGAACTGCGCTGGGAACGATTGCAGGCAACATATTGCCGCTTCGTTTGGTGAGCGCTTTCAGTGTTGCTTTATATGGAATGTTTCTTGCAGTCATTATCCCGCCTGCACGAAAAAATAAACGGATAGCGGGAATTATTGTAGTATGTTTTGCAGCAAGCTTTGCAGCGGCGTATCTTCCATTGGTATCCGAAATATCGGAAGGGATGCGAACCATTCTGCTTACAGTGGTCATTGCAGCGGCAGCCGCTATTCTGTTTCCTGTAAGCCAATCGGAGGAGAATGGGAATGAGCCGTAATACATATATATACATTCTGATTATGGCAGTGGTGACCTTTGCAGTCCGCGCATTGCCGCTTACGCTGATTCAAAAGCAAATCAAAAATCGGTTTCTGCAATCCTTTTTATATTATGTACCATACGTAACTTTAGCAGTTATGACTTTTCCAGCGATTCTTCATGTAACGCAAAGCCCCTTGTCCGGGTTATGCGCACTATTGATAGGCATTCTTGCTGCCTGGCTGGGTGCAAATCTGTTTCAGGTTGCGCTGTCTTGCTGTGGAATCGTTTTGATTGCTGAGCTGATCATACCGCTTTTTTTATGAAGGAGAACGAATTAAATGAGCATGAAAGATAAAATGCATACCGGTGAGTTGTATCTGCCGGTAGATGAGGAAATAGCAAAGCTGCAGATCCAGTGTCTGGACCGTCTGTATGATTTTAATAATACGCGCCCCACTGAACAGGACAGGCGCCAGACCCTGATGCAGGAGATGTTTGCAGAAATCGGAGAAGGGTGTTATATTGAACCGCCGTTTCATGCGAATTTCGGCGGTGCGCACTGTCACTGGGGTTCCCATATTTATGCGAATTTCAATTTGACAATGGTGGATGATACCCATATATATGTGGGTGACTATACGATGTTTGGTCCGAATGTGATTGTTGCTACAGCAGGGCATCCCATATTGCCGCAGCTTCGGGAGCAGGCATATCAGTATAATGCATTTGTGCATATTGGAAAAAACTGCTGGCTTGGAGCTGGTGCGATTGTGCTTCCCGGGGTTACAATCGGGGATAATGTGGTGATCGGAGCCGGGAGCGTTGTAACAAAGGATATTCCGTCAAATGTAGTGGCTGTGGGAAATCCATGCAGAGTGCTTCGTCCGGTGAATGAACACGACAGGGAATATTATTTCAAAGACAGAAAGATAGATTTTGATACTGTCTGATATAAAAAGGGCTGCCGAAAGGCAGCCCTTTTTATATGATTTCGTCAGGCAAAGAAGAATCCTGCTGTCATGTCAAGATAATTTTGACCGCTGTATGCGGGATACTGCTCCTGCATTGCAGCCTTGAAGCTGTCTGCATCCTTGCAGCTTGCTGCAATTTTTTTCAGATTTTCCAGATAAGCGATTTTTGTTTCGGCGTCTTTCAGATCTTCCGGTGTGTAATGAGAGGTCAGAATCAGATCATATCCTTTTTGGATATAGCCGGTAAGCTCTGCAATGATGCTGTCTGCATGTGCTTCGCCTGCAACAATGGAATGACAGTCATGTCCGAGCATATGGGTATATACGCCATTGATTTCCGGGATCTCTATGTCAAAAGCTTCCGCAGTTTGATGGATAATAAAATCAATCCCGCCGATTGTTATTTTTCCTTCACCGATAATATCGGTAATTTTATGAATGGAATTATCAAAAATGGCGCCAAATACATTTGTGAAGTTGTCAATTAAGGCTTTCCCGCCGCCGGCTTCAGAGTAATCTTTGGCATTCTGTGTAGCATATTTGGGTACATCGGGAAGGAATGTTGCTCCTGCACCGTGATAGGCGATCAATATTCCTTCTACTTCAATGTCCTTCAAATATTCGGCAAGCTCTGCGTTATTGTCAAAGAAGCAGGGGGATTCAATGATAACAGCTTTGCCGTTCTTTTCTATAACGAAAACTTCGTCATCAATAAAATCGTTGGTTTTGTATGCGTGCAGTTTGATGCTGCCAAAGTCGTATATATGCAGTTCTCCCTTTGCAAGCTGTACGGTTGTAAATGTGTTTTTTTTCATAATAAGCTCCTTAATCAAATACATTTTGCTCAGTCGGAGCGGCCGCTCTCCCTTGCTGTGTCTGTATTATACGCCCACGGAATTATCTTGTAAAGTACGCACTTTTTTGTGCTGTAGTTACCGTAAGGATACCATTGGACAGTTACCAAAAGGAAACAATTTTATGTTATGGGCGTTTTGCAGGATTTTATGGGATAAAAAATATTTAAAAATTTTTTGATTATCAGGGACATTGATTCAAAAGGAAATCTATGGTACAATGTGAATGGATCAATGAAACAAATAAAATGGAGGCGCCACTATGACAGAGCAGAAAATGACAAGGGAATTACCGGCTTGTCCGGTTGAGACGACGCTGATGTTGATCGGAGATAAATGGAAAGTGCTAATCCTTCGAGACCTGCTTTCCGGCACAAAGCGTTTCGGTGAATTGAAAAAGTCTCTTGGGAGTGTTTCTCAAAAGGTGCTCACAGCCCAGCTTCGCGATATGGAGGAAAGCGGACTTGTGAGTCGAAAGGTTTATGCAGAAGTTCCTCCGAGAGTGGAATATTCGCTGACAGAGCTTGGCCAAAGTCTGCATCCGATTTTGGATTCTATGCGGCTTTGGGGAGAGGGATATAAAACTGCTGCACAGGGATAATGCGGCGGGAAATAGTATAATATATTGTTTCAAATAAAAAGGGATAACTGACCATGTCTTAGTCAGTTATCCCTTTTGAAATGATTTTTGGATTCCTTGCGTTACAGTATCGTCTGGATTCAGGTTCCCAAGCAGCAGGGGGGACATGGGATTGTGTAGTTTATAGTTTTCAAAGGCTTTGTGTGGGTTTTTGTTTGCGTAGCAATATTTGCATCCGTTCAAACAGGTATCATATGCTCCGATATCCCGGCTTTCGATACAGTGGCATCCCTGTCTTGTTCCTTTGTGCTTTAAATCTTTAAACACAATACCGTTTGCGCCCCCGAGAATATCCAGCGTCATGCAGCCGGAAGAATGAATACCCCAGCGGGTAAAATCTCCGTTGGTTCCGCAGGTCTGTATGTATATACCGTATTTTCCGGCGATAGTGCCAAGTCCCTCTGCCAGCGTTTCCATATCCTGTGCGGTCAGCGGAATCAGCTCCGGCATATTGACTTTCAGCTTTTTATACATCTCTACAAAGCTGAAAATACAGCGGTCTATGTAGGGCGCAAGAACCTTTGCCATACGTTCAAAAGTCTGCAAATGGTGCTCTATGGTATATCCCTTTGTCAGCAGAACAGGATCGTACCGCCACGCAACACGCTGTTTTCCAACCTGCTTAGATAATTGGATAAGTGTTTCTATACTTTTATCGATGGATGGTACGCCGGGTTCAATGTCCTTACCGTAAGCGGTAATTGTATAGTGGAAGTAGGTATGAAACCGCTCTGTGATTTCGTGCAGTCGGGGCAGAATCGGTTTGTAATTTTTTGAGCAGAATACAACGCAGTCCACTTTGTCAGGCGTGAGTTCATAGCGATTTACTTTGTTCGGGAAAAGGGGATTGCGTGAAAGGACATAGCCTTCTTCAAACCGTTTCAGCAGCCAATCTGTGTAATATTGCACGGTGTCTGATCGTCCGCCTGTGTTGAGTATCATTTCTGAACCCTCCTCGAATTTTATCGAAATATCGCTTTATATATCTTATTTTAATAGAAATTTTTTCATTTGTCAAACAAC
>CATLAS010000115.1 GCA_949878535.1 uncultured Eubacteriales bacterium
CAGCCCCCCCCGCGCGCAGGCTCGTAAAACGAACCTCTGGGACGTGTCGTTCAGCCAAAGCGGGTTTGTATTGCGATCTGAGTAGAGAATTTTTATCGTCCGTTTATATTTATACAACCCCTCCGCCACACCTACGGTGAGCCACCTCCCCGGGAGGTGGCTCACCAAACTCCTTCACTGGGGAGGCTTTATACTTGCGTGCTCCCCAGATACAGGGGCTCGCAAAGCGAAAACCTGGAGCACGTCGTGCAGTATAATAAAAAGGCCCCCTTGTGCGGGGGTTCGTGAAACGAACCCCTGGGGCATCCCGCGCAGCGACTGGGGGATTGTCGTTCTTCCTTGATTATACATAAATTTAATCATCTTCTGTAAATTTCACCTGTTCCATATACGCCTTGAAATCTTCATGCCAAACACTGAAATCCGGATCTTCCCGATGATCCGGAAGGTCGTAATGTTCCTTTAAATATTCCCCAATAAATCGGGTAACCTTGCGGGCACCGGCGCTATTCAAGTGATTACCGCCGTCCCGGGAATCTGTCGTCCAATCAAAATCAAATCGATCCCGATCCAGATTTAAATCCACAAATGGCAGATGATGATCCTTTGCAAAATCCTTTACAGCATTGTGCCGTTTATAGCTCCAGGAAGATTCGGATGGCATTTCCAAAAGCAGCAGTTCCATATTATTTTCCGCACACAGCTTCTGTATCTGCTTCACTGCTATAATGGAAGATCGAGGAATTTTTGCCCGTTTGTCCGTTTCTACCATGTATTCCTCTCCAGTATATCCCTTCACTTTATTGGACAGCATCTGCCCTTTTGTAACACAGTGCGCTGTATAAAAGGGCTTGCGGAAAATATCTTTCCACTTGAGCTTTTTCCAACGATTATGATACCGAAACACACTGAACGGCTCCCCAAGAATCGCATTGAATGCATTGACAATATTTTGCGAGGCGTCTGTTTTTGTAAACATCCCATCCGTTTCCAAAATAACCAGCTTCGGTTTCTGATAATCCAGAATCCGTTTCAGCATGGCGAGGGATCCCGCCGGAACCTGCAGCCCTTCCGCACTAACATAGGAAGTATATCCGCAGGCATTCCAAAGCTCCATTGGTGAAAAGCCGCTGTAAGCATCGCTGTTGCAGATCATAACAACATCAATGGAATTTTTCGGTTCAGAGTAAAATCCGTTGGCATTCGGATTGGTGATACCGCTTTCTTTTGTATTGTCCTTCGGCGCCATCAAATAGGAAACGCCCATCAGCAGTATGGCAAGAAGTAAAACAAAAACAATACATTTCGTCACATTCTGAAGAGTGGTTTTTTTCTGATTTTCCATTTTTTTAGACCTCACCCTCCATTAAAATTGCCCGTAAATAAATGCTACTTGATCATATCCGGGACCGTATGCACCGAAAATGACAACTGCGAAAATCAAAGCAAAGTACACAGCCCAGCGCAGTACAATATTCTGACCCGCAACGGTTTCCCGCAAAGAATAACCTTTTTCCTGCAGCATGCTTACAATCAGAACCACAACGCATCCGCCGGCAATTGCAATGAAATCCCATCCGTCAATGCCCAGATGCAGCATCGTTCCGTCTGCAATACTTCCTGGTGCAAACTCTGTAAAGATCCGCATCACAATTTCACCGAACGCTCCGACACTTTCGGCACGGAACAGCGTCATGCCGCCTACAACCAGAACGCAGGTACGCAAAACCCGCACCACGTGGAATCCGCCACTGTCCCGATTCAAATGAATGCGCGACGCTGCTTTGGCGAAAAGGGGTTCCAGCAGCATGCCAAGCAGCATGATCAAATAATAGTACATACCGTATGCAAGATACTTCCAGCCTGCGCCATGCCATATGCCATTGCAGAACCATACGCAGAACAGCGCCGCCGCAGAAGGAATCAATGCGCCCAAAAAGGGACTGAGCTTCTCCTTGGCTTTTTTGGAAAGCTTTCCAAAGCCTTTTGAGAGGGACACGGAATAAAACACATAATCACGCAGCCATGCGCCCAGAGTGATATGCCATCTCCGCCAAAAATCATTGACCGAATCTGCAAAGAAGGGACGTGCAAAGTTTTTCGGTAGATCTACGCCGAATAGCTGCGCGCTGCCAATCACGATATCCATGCACCCGGAAAATTCCATATAAATCTGTACGGTAAATAAAATGCCGCCCACCAGCAGCACAGCGCCGCTGTGCTCCGTATAATTTCCGAAAACCTCTGCTACAAAGGGATTGGCGCGGTCTGCAACAACCATTTTTTTGAACAGTCCCCACAGAATTAGTTGAGCACCCCAAGTAAGATTTTTATATGTTGTCCGATTTCCTTCCATGAGCTGATCAGCTGTCTGATCGAAACGGGCAATCGGCCCCTCCACAATCTGCGGGAAGAAGGAAAGAAACAGGGCAACCTTGCCGATATGTTTATCCGCCTTATATTTTCCCCGGTAAACATCAATAATATAACCCACCGCCTGCAAGGTATAATAGGAAATACCCAAAGGCTGAATCAGTTTCAACTGTGGAAGCATATGTTTTTCCGTGAAAAGTCCCAAAAAGTGATTGATATTTTCACTAAAGAAGGGATAATATTTCAGAAAAGCAAGCAGGCCAAAAACAAACAGAAAGGTGCAAGCACAAACCGCCTTTTTCTGCCATCCGATAACGCTGCGCAGCTTCTTTTTGCCTTCCTTATCCAGCGCTTTTTTCGAAAGTTCAAAGCCGTCCTGGATTTTGTTCAGGAAAATTCCGGCAAAATATACCGCAACTGTGGCAAGCAGCAGAAAAATCAGCGTGGAAGGGCTGTTTAACCAGTAAAAAACATAACTGGCAAGGAGCAGCACGCACCAACGGTATTTTTTCGGCATGCCATTATACAGCAAAAGCACCGCGCCGAGAAACGGAAGTAAATATACAATGGAACTGTAAGCCATGGATTCGACTACACCTTTCCCTCAGAGTTTTATCTTATGTTTATATACACAAATCAGTCGTCAGACAACCGCTGAATCATCGCATAAATTGCATCGACTGTTTTAAAGTTTTCCGGCACTACATCCACCGGCGTGATTTCAATGTCAAATGCATCGTTCAGTTCGCCGACCAGCATTACAACCGACATAGAATCCAAAATGTGATCCTCGATCAGATCTGTTTGTGCGGCGAAATCCACGCCGGGTTTGAGGTTTTCCAAAATAGTAAGTAATTCTTCCATGATATAAAATCCTTTCTTTATTGAAAAATGTTTTAATAATCTTCATTAGGCTCCCTTGCGAGGAAGTTCATTTTCGAACGGGCCCTCGCTACTGTACTCTCCCTGCAAAGGGAGGTGCTGACAGAGCACGAACCATAACAGCCTCCCTTGTGCAAAGGGAGGTGTCACAGCTTTGCTGTGACGGAGGGATTGTTATCCTATCATTTTGCAGAATCTACAAAACAAACGTTTAAACAGACAATCCCTCAGTCGCTCCGCGACAGCTCCCTTTACACAAGGGAGCCTTTTTATAATGGAGTTTGCAGGAGCTCCCTTTTACCGGGGGAGCCTTTTAATGTTTGATGTGCCGCGGGAGTTCTCTATAGAGCCACGCAGTGGATCCTCACAGGGAAGGTTTTCACCCGATTTATGCCTCCCCTGTGCAAGGGGAGGTGGCACGGCTTTGCCGTGTCGGAGGGGTTGTCTTACTATCATTTTGAAATACCTGCAAATTGATAATATACCTAAACAATCCCTCACCCGCTGCGCGGGAGCTCCCTTTACACAAGGGAGCCTTTTATAATGGAGTTTGCGGGAGCTCCCTTTTACCGGGGAATCCTTTTAAAGTTTAGCACTGCCCGGTTTCTTACATGGGAGCCTTTCTAAGTTAGTACAGATGTCAAACAACACACGGAGCAGGCCCAAGGGCTTCATAATTGTCCCGTAAATACGTCCGGTCAATTTTTCCGTTTTGGTTATAGGGCATTGCCTTTACCCGGATAAAGCAGCTGGGCATCATATATGCAGGCAGCCGTTTCGCCAGCATCTGACATAGCGTAGCATCATCCAGCCGCTTTCCTTGATATACAAGGATGATCTTGTCCCGACTTCCGTCGTATACTGCGGCACAGGCCGAAATTTCCGGAATGGCTCCGGCAGCAGCTTCGATTTCGCTTAGTTCAATACGGTATCCCATGTGCTTGATCTGAAAATCTTTACGGGAAATATACAAAAGCTCGCCCCGTTCATTTTCCCGTACCAGATCGCCTGTTTTATACACCCGCTCAGGATAGCTGTTTTGCAGGGGATTCTGTACAAATGCAGCAGCAGTTTTCTCCGGATCGTTGTAATATCCCATTCCCACAAAGGAACCACGGACATACAGCTCGCCTTCTTCCCCGCAGGATACCTGCTTGCCATCCTCTCCTATGATAAATACATCGCAATTGTCGCATGCCCGACCAATGGGAAGGGTATCGCTGTTGTCAAAC
>CATLAS010000116.1 GCA_949878535.1 uncultured Eubacteriales bacterium
ACGTTATAAGGAACGGAATATGCATTATCGGGATCGAAATACAGATTTTTGTACTGATCATCAATGAAGCTGTAATTTGAAAGCTTTTCCACATCTACCGTTTCCAAACGGTCTTCACGGATCAAACGTTCAATCATATAGTCAGACGGAATGATAATATCATAATAATTTGCACCGGAAACCAAATCGGAATACATGGTTTCATTATCATCATACGTGCTGTAGACTACTTTGATACCGGTCAGCTTTTCAAATGCCGCGTTTACATCCAGTGAGCCTTCCTGGCCATCTGAAATATACTCGCCCCAGTTATAAACCTTCAAGGTTGTGCCGGCCAGATCCTTATTGTATTCGCCTTTCAAAAGCGCGCTGTCAATTTCATCGTTGCGGGATCCGCATGACACTGCGGACAGGCACATTATACCAAGCAATGCACAAAGTGCAATAACGGAAAATATTTTTTTCATTCAAAATTTCCTTTCAAATTTTATCCATGTTTATTATTTCACAGGAAGCTGTGCCGATTTTTTTGCCTGTCGAATCTGGGACAGATTCATAACAAGCAGCAGAACCAACACAGAAATGAAGATGCAGGAGCAAACTGCGTACATTTCCGGGGTTACTCGTTTCTTCGTCATCGTATAAATCAGCAGAGGAAGCGTGGTAAAACTGCCGCTTGTATAGTAGCTGATTACAAAATCATCAATAGATAAGGTAAACGCCATTAATGCGCCAGATACAACGCCGGACGAAATAGACGGAAGCACCACCCGAAAAAACGCCTGTACAGGTGTACTGCCCAGATCCTGTGCTGCCTCTGCTAAATGTGGATCTGTCTGCATCAGCTTCGGAAGCACATTCAGAACCACATACGGCAAGCTGAAGGTTATATGGGCAATCAGAATGGTCCCAAATCCCAGGGATTCCACTGCACCCAGCAATCTGCCCACAAAAGCAAACAGCAGCATCAAGGACACGCCCGCCACAATATCCGGATTCATCATGGGAATATTGGTTGCAGAAAGCACGCCAGTTTTAAACCATTTATTCCGCATTCCGAAAATTCCCACTGCCGCAAGCGTTCCGAGAACCGTTGCAATGATTGTGGAAACCACCGCTAAAATTAATGTGTTTTTCAATGCGTCCATCGCGGCGCTGTCCCGAAGCATTTCCTCATACCAATGGAGAGAAAATCCTGTAAATTTGGCAGTGCTGTTTGCTTCATTAAAGGAAAAAAACACCATTACCAAAAGTGGCATATACATCAGGGCAAAAACGACACCCATATAAATTTTGCCAAAGGTTTTCACAGCATGATTCCCCCTTTCTCATCTGAGAAACGGTTCATAATCATAATGCAAACCAAAATGACTACCATTAAAACCAGCGACAGCATCGCACCCAAGTTCCGCGTTGAAACACGGTTTACAAGGCTTTCAATAATATCCCCTATCATATTTACGCTGGTTCCTCCCAGCTTTTGGGAGATATAAAAAGTACTTACAGAAGGAACAAAGACCATTGTCACGCCGGATACAATTCCCGGCATGCTCAATGGCAGAATTACCCGCCGGAAGCGGGATGGAGCGCCGGAACCAAGATCCGCAGCTGCTTCCAGCAGCGACGGGTCAATTTTAGAAAGCACGGAATACAGGGGCAGCACCATATATGGAAAATAGTTATACACCATACCAAAAATCACCGCGCCAGGCGTATTGATCATCTGGAGTTTGCCAAGTCCCAATGAGGCCAGCAGATTGTTGATAATCCCGTTCGCCTCAATAATATTCATAATAGAATAGGTCAAAATCAGCAGATTCATCCACATCGGCAGCATAACCAACATCATCATGACCCGCTGGGTTGCCTCAGACCGCTTTGTCATAAAATATGCAAACGGATACGCCAGCACCAGCGTTACCGCAGTAGCAATCAGAGCGTAAATAAAGGAATCAATAATATTCTGCTTATAAACACTCAGGTGCTTGAAATTTTCCAGTGTAAATGTACCATCTCCGGTTGTGAAAGCATACGCCGCCACAATAAACATGGGAATGATCACAAACAGGCACAGCCAGATCAAATAGGGAAAATTCAGCAGCAACGAAACCCCTTTTTTTCTGGTTCGGCTTTTGCGTTCCCGCACACCCTTTATTTTCGCATCAGTCATCTTCCGCATCCTCCGGAATCTGATTGATCTCTTCCATCTCGTCCGAGAAGGTGCTGTAGTCACCGTATTTACCGGAATATTCCGATTTTTTCATAATGTGTATCGCGTCCGGCTCAATATATAATCCGACAGTCTCGCCTTCGCCGCAGTAATCCGTAGTCTGAATCATCCACTTGAAACCGCGGATATCTACAATGATTTCGTAATGCACGCCAAGGAATGTCACAGATGTAACCGTTCCGGTAAGCATTGCCTTTTCCGGTGCTACAATATCCACATCCTCCGGGCGGATGACCACATCCACCGCTTCACCGGGCGCAAAGCCGGCATCCAGGCAGTCAAACGTATGCCCGGCGAAGGTTGCCTTATAATCGGATGGCATTACGCCATCCAATATATTGGATTCGCCGATGAAATCCGCAACAAACGCATTGACCGGCTCATTGTAAATATCCGTCGGCGTACCCACCTGCTGAATGCGTCCGTTGTCCATTACCACCACAGTATCGGACATAGATAGAGCTTCTTCCTGATCGTGGGTAACAAAAATAAAGGTAATACCAAGCTGCTTCTGAATATTTTTCAGTTCCCGCTGCATGTCTTTGCGCAGTTTTAGATCCAACGCCGCAAGCGGTTCATCCAAAAGAAGCACCTTCGGACGGTTGATCACTGCACGGGCCACTGCCACCCGCTGCTGCTGTCCGCCAGAAAGCTTGGAGATTTTACGGTGCTCCAGCCCTTCCAGATTTACCAAGCGCAGCATTTCGTGCACTCGTTTTTTGATTTCATCCTTCGGAACGTTTTTCACCCGCAGCCCATATGCCACATTATCAAATACATTGTAATGCGGAAAAAGCGCGTAACGCTGAAAAATGGTGTTCACCTGACGTTTGTGAGGCGGAACACCATTGATACGCTCCGAGCCAAAGTAAACGTCCCCCTCATCGGGCTGAATAAAACCCGCAATAATACGGAGCGTAGTTGTTTTGCCGCAGCCGGACGGACCCAGCAGTGTAACAAATTCTCCGTCGCAAATAGAAAGAGACAGCGCGTCCAGTACCTTCTGATCGTCAAAAGACACGGACACGTCGCATAGCTCAATAAGCTTCTGATTCTGGTTCAATTTTGCATCCCCCTTTGCGGCCAAGACCGCGTAAGCCGTATTACAGCTCTGCGCGAACTCACAAAAGCCTAACCGCAGCCCCCGCAAAGAGTGTGTTACAAACCGTCCAAAGATCAGACGGCTGCAGCATACGGTTTCTCAAGACATCCGGCACAGTCTCCCGTACCCTGACCGCAGATGCGGCCCATGCCAACGGTATTTGTTCAATACTGCCTTTGTGAACATCTGAACGCGGGAATCCACGTTTGCTCAGATATTTGAGGAGCGCCGTCAATCCTTTGCCCTTGACGGCGTTGTCAGCACAGATGCAAAAATCGTGCATATGAAATTTTCAACAAGAATAATTATACAGATTATTTCAGAAATGTCAATGATTTTCAACATTGTTTTTCATTTAGTGTAAAAATACTTACAGCACATGACCCGTGCAGTTTTTTATAAAGCTCCCCCAGCAAGAAGAACGTTAGCGGAGTGCAAACAAAAAAAGCCTCCTTTGTGCAAAAGGAGGTGCAGCAAAGCATAAGTTTAATACGGTCCCCCTTCAGCAAAGCACAATTTTTGTAAGGCCCCCTTGTGCAAAGGGGGCTGGCACAGCTTTGCTGTGACTGGGGGATTGTTTATGTAAACTTTTGATCTGTAACTCCTGCGAAATGATAGAAAGACAATCCCTCCGTCACGGCTTACGCCGTGCCACCTCCCTTTGCACAAGGGAGGCTTAGGTTAGGGTAGTGATTTGCCGGGGGAGCCTTTAGTTTGGTGTTATACAAATTTTATTCTCCTATTGAAAATTGATCCATATTGGTATCAGGATTGTATGGAACATCCTGATATAATACTAGCACATTATATTTATGCAGGAGAAAGAAATGGCAAATTTTAAAATACCAAATACGCCGCCAACAACCTGCAAGACAATTCGTTTTCCGATTTCATTGGTGGAAGAGATTGAAACAGCAATACGCGAAAAAGAGTGTACATTTACAGCTTTTGTTATAGCTGCGTCATGGGCAGCTTTGGAGGAAATAGAAGAGTAACGTATAAGTTTGTAGGAATTTCATCAGGCTCCTTGTGCAAAGGGAGCTCCCGCGTAGCGGGTGAGGGATTGTTTATGCAAATTTTCGATATGCAAATTCTGCGAAATGATAGCAGG
>CATLAS010000117.1 GCA_949878535.1 uncultured Eubacteriales bacterium
CATTTATATGCAATATTACAGCTAGTCCAAAATACGCTCGTCAACAGGTACTGGATGCACACCGGCATTATCGTTCACTGTTTTTAAATTGTTTATTCCATCGTAATCATGGTAAATATCATAAAGCTGATGATATTCCTCTAAAATCTGCAGCAGCTTGTCTGTTTTAGCGTCAAACGCTTCTTTAGATGTATCAAATCCGGTAATTACTGCCACCGTATCGAATAAATCGAAAGAAGAACGGGAATAACGGGTTAAATGTGTACTTTCACTGCCACAGCCTGGCAAAACGGATAGAATCATTATCAGAGAGATCAGGAAAAAAGGATATTTTTTCATATGTGCAATACGCCCTTCCCGGCTTTTGATTTTCTTTATTGAGTAGGTGGATGATGCGAAAGTTTCATACTTTTGTAAAAGTTCCATGTGAGACCTGCTGTGCGGTTCTGGAGGATCAAGACCCGCCAAATTTTCTCCAAGTAAAGAGAGATGGCATGCCGTTAACCTCCGCCGAATCTAAGCCACCCAGCAAAGGGACACAGGACGGAAGGAGTATCCCATGCAACTTTTAAGCCTCCCTTGTGCAAAGGAGGTAGCTCGCTGCAAGCGAGTCGGGGGGATTGCCCCCATGCCTTAAGCCTCCCTTGTGCAAAGGAGATGGCTCGCTGCAAGCGAGTCGAGGGGATTGCCCCCATGCCTTAAGCCTCCCTTGTGCAAAGGGAGGTGGGTTTTGCGCAGCAAAACTCGGAGGGATTGTTAAGTAAAACTGTCGATTTATAAATCGTACAAAATGATAGCCGGAACAACCCCTCAGTCACAGCAAAGCTGTGACTGCTCCTTTAGCTGGGGGCTTCTTAAATTTACGCTTCGCGACATGCCCCCTATGAAGCCGTCGAATCCTCACAAGAATGCCTTTTGATCAGCGTCCGCCTTTCTACAGATACAAATGCAGGGATCCTGCAAAGCAGGATCCCTTTCCTATTATTTCCCCATCGCTTTTTCTGCCGCAGCGATCCACTGGTCAATGCTGACTGTGCATCCTGCATACAGATCTGCATCCTTCGCAACCACATGCCCGCTGTCGTTTTTCTTCGTTTCAATGCCGGCAATCTCTTTTGATGTTTTACCTGCAACATAATCCGAAAAAGCGCTTGCCTGTTCATACCATTCCTTGCCTATGCCAGACGCATCCTTCATTCCATAATCTTCTTTCAATTCCCGCTTGGATCCGTCAAACTTGATTTCCCCGATCTTACCATCCTTTGAAAAAGAAATCTTCGGTTCAATCACATCAATGCAACAGGCAACTGCTTTGCCATCCTGTTCCACAACAGCGGCAATGCTGGTGTACATTGCTGCCAGACCATCCGCATCCTCTGCAGCATCTTTGGAGGATGCATCTTCAGTCACTGCACCGATACGCACCTTCGGACTATCTTCCAACCGGAAGCTATACGCCTGATCATCCTTGCAGGCCTTAGCAACCGCCTGCATCATATCACTTATATCAATTGTGCAGCCGGCATATAGATCCTCATCCGCAGCAACCACGCTTCCGCCCGCATTTTTCTCTGTCTTGATAGCGGAAACTTCATCTCCAGTCATGCCCTTAACAAAACCAGCAAAAAACGCAGCCTGCTCATTCCATTCTTTGCCGATGTCGGACGCATCCTTCATCCCGTAATCGGTACCCTGCTCCTGCTTTGTTTTATACGTCTGACCTTTCTCTGCCACGCCGTCCTTGACAGACATTTTATTCTGTGCTACATCAATATAACAATCTACAATTTTGCCCTTATCGTCTGTAATAACAGCCGCAATGGTTGCGTCCACCTGGGCGGTGCCGTCTTTGGAACTGTCTGTGTCTGTCAGCACGCCCAACCCCAGTTTGTATTCGCCGGTTTCTTCCTTTTTGGTATCTGACGCTGCTCCTGTGTCTTTGGTGTCCGTATCCTTGCCGTCCCCTGTTTTATCGCTGCATCCGGCAAACAAAGCCACCGTTAGAAACAACGCCAAAAATATGGAAAGAATCTTTTTCATGCGCTAATCCTCCTAAAATATAATGATAAATATATTTTAACCGAACCGGGAAAAATCATGCATTCTTTTCCCAGCACAGGTGCGTGGATCACGATTTCTTTTGTATTATTTCAATTTTCCAACCCCCATTTTTCAGTTTATCCAAAATGGGCGCGTCTTCCGCAATACATAAAGTAATTGTTTTTTCAAAAGAATCCGGTGCAATATCTGTAATTTCTATAGGAAGCGTTAGCTTTGAAAGGCTGGTGCAGCCACTGAAAACCATACTGTCAACAACAGTGAGCGAATGCGGCAATTGCGCCTGCGTGAGCGCACTGCAATTCTGAAAAGCGCCAAATCCCAGGGCTGTAAGTCCCTCCCCCAACGTTGCTGACTGCAAGAAATCACAGTCGGCAAAAGCATGCATCCCGATTAGTTCTGCACTGCCAGTATCCACCGCTTTCAATTTCGCCCCGCGGAATGCGCCTGCATCAATCTGTTTTACCTTTGCAGGAACCCGATAACTTTGCTGCTGCAATCCCGCTGGATAAAGAATCAGTGTTTCCCCGTTTGCAGAGAACAAAACGCCTCCAACAACAGAATAACTGGAATCATAACCAGAAATCCGTAGATCTGCAAGAGACATGCATCCGTCAAAGAGCCCTGCCGAAACCTGCGCAGCGGTAAACAACCCCAGCGACTGCAATTTTTCCATATCGGCAAAAGCGCCGTCTCCAATTGTTGTAACGCTTTTGGGAATATCCAGATACTGAACGGCAGCACAGCCCGCAAAAGCCCGCTCCCCTATAGATTCCAAAGAAGTCGGAAGCGAAATTTTGCTCAGTCCTGTACAGCCTTCAAAAGCATAAGCTTCCACAGAAATGACCCCGTAGGGAATATTCACAAGCGTCGCTGCAGTGCAGTCTGCAAAGGCGCGCTCTCCGATTTGCTGCACGCTTTCCGGAATCACTGCTTCCGTTAGTGCTGTACAGCCGCTGAACATACGGGCAGGAATTTTTGCAATCCCTGTGGGAAGAACATATGCAGACAGTCCAGTGCAGCCGCTGAAAACACCTTCTCCCAGAAAATCTATATTACCGGGAAGCTGTACCTCTGCAAGCCCGGTGCAGTTTGTGTATGCCTCGTCTCCTACACGGAGAATTCGACCAGTCAGACCGGTTTCCATAAGACCTGTGCAATCAGCAAACAAACGGGCGGGGATTTCCACTGCATTTTCCGGAAGCGGCGGTACTGTAAGAGAAGCACAACCTGCAAAAGCACCTTCTCCCAATGAAATACTTTGATTTTCAAAGGTCACATCGGTCAGCACTTTGCATCCTGCAAACAACTCTTTTCCAAGAGTGAGTGTTTTTCCGCCAAAGGAGGCACTGGAAAGAGCGGTACAGCCGTAAAAAGCCCGCTCTCCCACATTCAGGCAGTCGATTTGTACAGCCTGGACAGCGGTGCATCCTGCAAAAGCGCCTTCCCCGATAGAATCTGCATCGGAAACCGCAATATTTGAAAGAGACGTACAATTTTCAAAAGCACTCTGTCCGATTTTGGAAACAGCATCGGGCAGGATCAAATCTGGTCCAAGTGCACCGCAGTTTTGAAAAGCACAGGTACCAATAGAAGTAATTTCCTCTCCAAAAGAAAAGGATGCAAGAGCTGTACAATTCTGAAACGCATATGCACCAATATGAAGAAAATTGTCTCCTACAGCAGCAACAAGAGAAGTACATCCGGAAAAAGCTCCATAAGAGATTTCCTGCACACCGCCAAGGGCTGCATCCGACAGCTGCGTACACCCTTCAAAAGCGCGCACGCCGATCTGCTGCACATCGGCACCCACCGTCACTGACGCAATTTGCGTCACATGGGAAAATCCCTCATCTGCAATACCTGTTACGGCTTCTCCATCAAAGGTATCTGGAATAATTAAATCAATAGATGCTTCTTTCGTATACTCTGGATTCCAGGACAGCATTCCATCTGCAAAAACAAGCCACGGCGCCTCTTTTCCGGTAAGAGCAGTCGTTTTTTCCTGCAAATCCTTTCCGGAAAACAGATTGCCGAACCGCAGTGAAAAAGCCGCTGCGCCGGCAATCACCAGCAAAACGCACACCACAATAATCCAAAGCTGCCGTTTTGCAGCACGCCGGACTTGTTTATTTATTTCAGTCGGATCAGCCCCACTTTGCATGGGTTGATCCGATTTATCAGTCTGTTCAAAAGGACTTTCCTGTGCCCACTCCATCCGCGCTTGCAGTGCGTCAGCATCTAAATTTCCCAATGTGCCGGACTGTTCCCTGTTTTCGCTCTGTTCGTCTTTCACAAAAAGCCCTCCCTTCCAAGCATGCATTCCTCTTATACATATGATAGCATACCACAAATTAAAACTCAATACTGTATAAAA
>CATLAS010000118.1 GCA_949878535.1 uncultured Eubacteriales bacterium
ACCATAGGTCTGGGCGCAGGCGCGCAGCCCGAGATTGGCGAGAAGGCGGCGGAGGAGAGCGGCGAGGAGATTTCCGCTTCTTTGAAGGGCGCTGACATGGTGTTTGTGACCTGCGGCATGGGAGGCGGAACCGGAACCGGTGCGGCTCCCATTGTTGCACGTGTTGCCAAAGAAATGGGCATGCTCACCATCGGTATTGTTACAAAGCCCTTTGCTTTTGAAGGCAAAAAAAGAAAAATGCAGGCAGATGCAGGTATTGCAGAATTGAGCAAGTTTGTGGATTCTCTTGTGATCATCCCCAACGAGCGGCTCAAACAGGTATCTGACAAGCCTATCACGATGATCAATGCATTTGAAATTGCAGACGATGTGCTCAGCCACGGTGTGCAGAGTATTTCGGAACTGATCAATGTGCCGGGATATATCAACCTTGACTTTGCCGATGTTACTTCTGTTATGCAGGATGCTGGCTTTGCACATATGGGTGTGGGCACAGCCTCCGGTAAGGAAAAAGCAGAGCTTGCTGCAAAAGCGGCAATTTCCAGTCCGCTTCTGGAAACCTCCATCAGCGGTGCACGGGGTATCCTTGGTAATATTACTGCTTCTCCCGATATCAGCATGGAAGAAATCGACACTGCATGCACAATGATTGCAGATGAAGCCCATGAGGACGCAACAGTGATCTGGGGTGTTGCATTTGATCCAAATATGGAAGATTCCATGAAGGTAACGATTATTGCTACAGGCTTTGAAAATGAAAATGAAACGGAATCTGCAAAAAATCTGAATGAAAAGGCAAAACCGGCGGCAGCTCCTGCAGCGGCGCCTGCTGCTAAGAAGGAAGCAGAGCCGGCACCCGCCGAATCGGATGATGAGGATATTTCCGATGACGAACTGGATGAGCTTCTCGGCATGCTTCAGGGAAAAGAACGCAAACCGGAGACGCCTACCGGACTCAAACGGTATTTCTAAAATTATTGAATTAGTTGAAAAAAGACGCTTTGAAAAAAGCGTCTTTTTTATTGAAATACATTAAAAGCTTGATATCGCGCTGCTGGAAACCCTTGTCCATGGGTCGGCCTTGGGCGGCGTGCATGCTCCTGTGATTGTTTTTCCCGTAAAAGGATGAACAAAAGAAAGATGATGGCACCACAGGGCAATGGGGCACCGCTCCGTTGATCCGTATTTCCGATCGCCTAAAAGCGGCATTTTTTGGGAGGAAAACTGTACGCGAATTTGGTGGGCGCGTCCAGTTCCGAGAGAAATATCTACCAGCGACATAAAACCATCGCTTGCAATGGTTTTGTATTCCAATACTGCTTCTTTTACGCCTTTTCTGCGGGTGCTGGCGACAAATGATTTATTGATTCTTTTGTCGTGATACAAAAGATCCTGCATGGTGCCGCTGCCCGCCGCGCCATGCACAATGGCATAGTATCTTTTCGTCACTTCGCCTTTTTGAAATAGAACGGATAAAGCGCCGGCAGCTTGTTTTGTTTTTGCATATACCATTACGCCGCCAACGGCAGTGTCCAGCCGATGTACACAAAATACAGGGGCGGAGCAGAATTCGGAAAGCAGATCTATCATGCTGATCTGCCCGCTGGGATCGTTCTGGGAAGGAATACCGGACTTTTTTATGGCGAGAATCAGATGTGTATCTTCAAAGAGAATTTGCATAAACTCCATGGGCCTTTCATTTGATTTACAAAAGATATAGAGAATTGTCGTGGAGCACAAACGAAAAAGGCTTCCTTGAGCTGGAGCCGCATAGCGGATCCTAGGGAGCTGTCGCGAAGCGGGCGAGGGATTGTTTGCTATTATTTCGCGTTGTCTTCAATCGGTAGTATTACTTATACAATCCCTCCGACTCGATTGCTGCGCTTGGGCGCTCCACCTCCCTTTGCTGGGGGGAGGCTTGCGCTTTAGAAGGAAGCAATCCCACAATCAGGGATCGCTACGCTTGGGCTGTACTACCCTCTCCGGGAGTTCGCGCAGCGAATCTTCAGGAGCATGTCGCGGAACATCCAATTTCAAAAGGCCCCCTTGTGTAAAGGGGGCTGTCGCCAAGCGAAGCGATAGCGACTGGGGGATTGTATAGTAGAACTGTCAATTTAAAGATTATCTTAAATGATAGCGGAACAATTCCTCCGTCATCGCTACGCCTGGCCGCGCCACCTCCTTTTTCTGGGAGGTGGCATATATGGCATATATTAGCTTAAGCCCCCACTTTGTGCAGGGGCGTTTTGCCGAACCCCTGGGGCATCCCGCGTTAGCAGGTGGGGATTGTTTAACAATATATCACTGATTTACAGATTAGACTTTACAACTGTAAGATTTTACATTACTTAATCAGTACACGGATTACGCCATCGATTGCAGCGATATCTGCTGCATGTGCAGGTGTAACAGTACCTACGCAGTCCAGCAGCGCACAGGCATAGTCGCCTTTGGAACGGCTGGTCATGTTATCAATATTTACACCATCAGAAGCAAGCACGGCAGTAATGCTGGAAAGCATTTCAGGCTGATTTTTATGAAGCACTACCAAGCGAGCCAATCCGGAACGGGGCATGGAGATTGCCGGATAGTTTACACTGTTGGTGATATTACCGTTTTCCAGATAGTCAATCAGCTCATGGGCTGCCATAACAGCACAGTTATCTTCCGACTCTTCCGTGGATGCGCCCAGATGAGGGATTGTGATAATACCGGGCTGGTTGATTGTAGCTTCGGTGGGGAAGTCGGTAACATATTTTGCAACCTTGCCGCTTGCGATTGCTGCTTTAATATCGTCAGCACACACAAGATCTGCACGGGACAAGTTGATAATTTTCACGCCGTCTTTCATCATTGCCAGGGTTTCGGTGCAGATCATATTCTTTGTCTGAGGGGTAGCGGGTACATGCAGAGTGATATAGTCGGCAGTTTTATAAATATCTTCATATGTAGCAACGTTTTTTACACCGCGGCTGATTTTCCATGCAGCATTGACTGTCATGAAGGGGTCACAGCCGATTACGTTCATGCCCATTTCTCGTGCTGCATTTGCTACAAGGCCGCCGATTGCACCCAGTCCGATTACGCCCAGCGTTTTCCCTTTGATTTCACAGCCAGCAAATTTGCTTTTTCCTTTTTCTACGGATTTTGCTACGTCTGTTTCCAATGTGCCTGCCCAGTTGATACCGTCTACGATATTTCTGGAAGCCAGCAGAAGGGATGCGATAGCAAGTTCTTTTACGCCGTTTGCGTTTGCTCCGGGTGTATTGAATACAACAATTCCTTTATCTGCACATGCGTCTACAGGAATATTGTTGACGCCAGCACCTGCTCTTGCGATTGCTTCAAGCTCGCTTCCAAAGTCCATATCGTGCATAGCAGCACTGCGGACCATGATTGCCTCAGGTGCGGCAACATCCTCGCCTACGGTATAAGCGGCGGGATCAAATTCGTTTGTACCGCATGCGGCAATTTTATTTAAAAGTTTAATGTTTTTCATGTTATCGTGTTTTCCTTATTGTAATGTAATAAAAGATTTCTTACTGCTTGGGATTTTCAGCAGCAAATTTTTTCATGAAAGCAACCAGTGCTTCTACACCTTCCATGGGCATTGCGTTATAGATAGACGCGCGCATACCGCCTACGGAACGGTGTCCTTTCAGGTTCTTCAGTCCAGCAGCGCCTGCTTCGGCAGCAAATTTTTTATCCAGCTCGGCGTCGCCGGTAACAAAAGTTACGTTCATCATAGAACGGAACGCAGGATCAACGGGAGCAATATAGTAGTCCTGGCTGTCCAGATAATCATACAGGAGCGCAGCCTTTTCCTGATTGCGCTTTTTCATAGCTTCCAAGCCGCCAATGGACTGTACCCATTCACAAACCAGTTTCAGCATGTAAATGGAGTAGCATGGAGGCGTGTTGTACATGGAATCGTTGTCTGCCATGAGCTTCCAATCCAGCATGGAGGGAGTTTCAGGACGTGCGTTTCCGAGAAGGTCTTCCCGGACGATTACAACGGTAACACCAGCAGGAGCCATATTCTTCTGTGCGCCTGCGTAAATTACTCCGAATTTGGAAACATCAACCGGTTCGGAAATGATGCAGGAGGACATATCGGCTACCAGCGGAATGTCTCCGGTATCGGGAATTGCATTGTATTTTGTTCCGTAAATAGTGTTGTTGTAGCAAACATGTACATAATCGGCATCCGGACGGAAGGTGTCGCGAGTGAGCGCGGGAATCTTTGAAAAGTTTTCTTCTTTGGAAGAAGCAACTGCCTGTGCGTCACCGTACTTTAACGCTTCCTTATATGCTTTGGTTGAGAACTGACCGGAAAGAACATAGTCTGCTTTTCCTGTTTTCATAAGGTTGAGGGGGACGCATGCAAACTGGGTTGACGCACCACCCTGC
>CATLAS010000119.1 GCA_949878535.1 uncultured Eubacteriales bacterium
CAGCCCCAATGTGCGGAAGTTGCCACCCAACCTCATAGCCTCCCCCAGCAAAGGGGGGGTGGCACGCTGCAAGTTTCCACCAAAATCAAGCCTCCCCTGTGCAAGGGGAGGTGAGTTTTGCGCAGCAAAACTCGGAGGGATTGTTTGTAATATCGCCGATTTATTGATCATCCAAAATGACAGAATAACAATCCCTCAGTCACAGCTTTGCTGTGACAGCCCCCTTTACACAAGGGAGCCTTTTCATGTGGGTGCTTGTTTTGCAGCGGCGCCCTAAGGAGCTGCGCAGTGGATTCTCACATGACAGCCTTTTCATTTGCCGAAAACTGCACAACTTGTTAATTTTCTTGTTTTATGTTCCTTTTGGTTGAAACGGCAAAAAAATCATGGTACAATGAACACAGCCCAAAATCATCTATAATGATTCAATAACCTGCTGTGTTCCCGAAAAATGATGCTATGCATCCTTTTTCCAAGGCCTTTGCGGTACTGTGAATACAGCCCAAAATCATCTATAATGATTCAATAACCTGCTGTGTTCCCGAAAAATGATGCTATACATCCTTTTTCCAAGGCCTTTGCGGTACTGTGAACACACTGATCAATTGGAGGAATAGTTACATGTTTGCAGATTCATTTTCATTTGAAACATTCAAAGGCACAAAATGGACGGCGCCATATCGGCTTCGTCTGCCTGAAAATTATAGCATTGAAAAAAAATATCCGGTGGTACTTTTCTACCATGCCGCAGGGGAGCGCGGAAGCGACAATATAATGCAGCTTTCCATTGGACTTCCCGTGGCAATGCAGGATCCAGAAAGCCCGCTGTACAACGCGATCATCATTGCACCTCAGTGTCCGCTGGATAAAAAATGGGTTGATACAGACTGGAGACTGGGAAATTACAGCATGGATGGGATCGAGGAAACCATATACATGCAAACAGCGCTGGAGCTGCTGGACTACATACTGAAAAAATACAGCTGCGACAAATCCAGAATCTATACCATGGGCATTTCTATGGGCGCGTTTGCAGTATGGTATACCCTTGCACGCCACGGCGAACGATTCGCCGCCGCTTTTGCCTGCTGCGGCGCAGGAGATCCTTCAAAAGCAGAGCTTCTGCGTGACATTCCCATCTGGTGTTATCACGGTGATCTTGACACGGAAGTTCCTGGGGACAGCACCAGAAATATGGCAAAAGCCATTGAAGCCGCCGGCGGCAAAAAGATTCATTATACAGAATTTCCCGGCGTAAACCACTGGAGCTGGGACGCTGCTTACGGCAGTCATGAAGATATCCGCGCAATGTTCCGGGAAGTCAAAGGTTAAACGAAACACATCTGATCTGAATAGATTCTACTCCCCATAAGGAGGGGGATAACTATGAAATCCATAAAAACAGCAGTTGCAATACTTTTGCTCCTGTCCGTTCTGGGCAGTTTGTTCATCTCATGTGCAGAAAAACAAAATCCGGATGACACAACGCAAGCAGATGCATCCGGCTCTGATGATTTTCCCCATCAAAACAAAGACCACATTACGGTGTGTATCGATCCGGGTCACGGTTTCGGTGATGTAGGCTGCGGACCTGCGCTCCTGAATGCATATGAGTATGAAATCACCCTCTCCGTCGCGAAACTGCTGCAAAAGAAGTTGGAGGACAAAGGCGTTACCGTAATTCTGACCCATGACGGAAAAAGTTTTCCCGCGGCAAGCGATATCACTGCAAAAGCAGATAAATATAATCTGGAATACAAGCCAGAAAACATGGTAGATAACGATGTTTTCAGCGCATATGAACGGGTGATCTATGAAAATGTGTTGGATCGTCAGACAAAAGGCGGGCTGGATCTGTTCGTTTCTCTGCACGTAAATTCTATAGAAAATGCAGCGCATATTTCCGGCATGTCTATTGATTACTGCGAGGACAACCCCAATAAAGAATTTCTAAGCGCCTTTTCGAAGCTTCTGGAAAAAACATATTTAGATGCGCAGCTTACTAGCAAATTTACTATTTTTGAAGATACATATGAAGATTCCTTTATTGTAACCAAATACACGCAGGTTCCTTCTGTTCTCATCGAAATGGGCTACTCCACCAACGAAAAGGATGCAGCAGATCTGCGTTCCGAAAGCTGGCAGGACCGGTTTGCCGCCCTGCTTGCAGAAAAAATCTGCTTTGCCCTCGGAAAATGACGAAAAGCGTCTTGACAGTCCATTTATACACATGTTATACTAATAAAAATCAATACAGGGGTGCTGCGTACATGGCGCGGCTGAGACGGCAGTGGTCGAACCCTTTAACCTGATACGGATAATGCCGGCGTAGGGAGACATTGCACAGTAGTTTTACCCTGCGGAAAATCCGCAGGGTATTTTTACATGCTGAATATAACAATTGAAGGGACTGTATCAATTTATGTCATCAAACACAAAACCAAGGCTTGCTGTCCGTCTTACGGAAAGCGCTGTCATGATCGCACTTGCCACAATTCTCAGTCTATTTAAACTGGTGGACCTTCCATACGGCGGCAGTATTACCCTTGCATCTATGCTGCCTGTCCTGCTAATTGCATACCGGTATGGTACCGCATGGGGACTGCTCACCGGATTCGTGCACGGTGTAGTACAGTTTGTGCTGGGCACCAATGTCCTCAGTTATGTTACCGGCGCTATGTCTGTGGCCGCTGTTATTGTATTTGATTTTTTCCTTGCTTTTGCAGTCATTGGCTTCGGCGGACTTTTCAAAAAATGTATCAGGCAGCAAAATCTTGCACTCTGCACTGGCGCTGTACTTGCAGGACTCCTGCGGTATATCTGTCATGTAATCTCTGGATGCACCGTATGGGCAGGACTTTCCATTCCAACTGCCGGTGCGCTGGCATATTCTTTGGTATATAACGCCACATATATGATTCCAGAAACACTGGTCCTTGCCCTGGCAGCATATTATATCGGTTCCGCCGTAGACTTTTCCAGCAGTCGTCTGACCACGCTGAAAAAAGAAGATACCGCTGCACGCGGAAGAGGAGTTCATCTGATCAGCGGCGCATTACTTTGCTGTGCAGGAATTTTTGATATTGTATCCATTTTTAAAACACTGCAAAATGCCGAAACCGGGGAATTTGATATCACCGGAATTGTCAATACAAACTGGATTGCTATTATTGCGGTAACAGCCGCGGCTGTGCTGATCAGTATAGTGCTCATTCTGATTCGGCGCACAACTGGACGAAAAGTGCAAAATTAACACAAACACAAAAGCCTCCCCTATCAAAGGAAGGCATACCGCAATCTCTACCTAACCTAAGCCTCCCTTTGTGCAAAGGGAGGTGGGTTTTGCGCTGCAAAACTCGGAGGGATTGTCTGCATACACCACCTATTTATGGATCCTGCTAAATGATAGCATTACAATCCCCCAGCCGACACCGCTTCGCTTGGTCGACAGCCCCCTTTGCACAAGGGGGCCTTTTAATGTGGGTGCTCTGCGGCAGTTCCCCTTTCTGCAGATTTTTTTGTTTTGACGCGCGGCACAAAAGAATCCTTAAAAAAATCCGAAAAAATTTTTTTATCTGCTTGACATTCCGGTTTCAGTGGTTATAATGTTTAGAGTATAAATTGCAATGCAAAAGGTCAGGTTAGAACAATGAAGAAAAAAGTCGGAATTGTCGGATACGGCGGCATGGGTCAGTGGCATGCATGCAGCATCACCGGCACCACATATCTGGAAACTATCCCATTTGAGAAGAGCGATGTTGCTGAAGTCGCCGGTGTATATGATATTGATCCGGAAAAGCGCTGCAAGGCACAAAAAGACGGATATACTGCATATGATTCCCTGGACGCACTCCTTGCAGTACCGGATATTGATATTATCGTAGTCGCCACCCCGAATGATATGCATGAACCCATCGCAGTTCGTGCTATGGACGCAGGCAAGCACGTTATCGTAGAAAAGCCAGTCACTATGTCCTGCGAGGCACTAGATACAATGATCGCAGCGGCAGAAAAAAATGGAAGAATGTTCTCCGTGCACCAGAATCGGCGGTTTGACGATTATTATGTAGCAATGAAAAAGCTGGCAGACGAGGGCGCTATCGGCGATATCATCAGCATTGAGTCGAGAATCCATGGAGATCACGGTGTGCCGGGAGACTGGCGTAAAACTGTGGAACAGGGTGGCGGCATGCTCTATGACTGGGGCGTACACATGCTGGATCAGCAGCTTTGGATGCTGGGATATGATGTAGACCGGGTATATGCGCATTTCGACTACCTTACAGGAATCCCTGTGGACGATGGCTGCTATGTGGATGTATTCC
>CATLAS010000120.1 GCA_949878535.1 uncultured Eubacteriales bacterium
GTACGGCGTACACCCGCAAGCCGACCTTGGTTTATGTGTCATGTGAAGAAGTAGGTAAGAGTCACAGAACTTATAAGCCTCCACCGTGGGATCTAATTCTAAAAAGCCTCCCTTTGCTGGGGGAGGTGGCACACGTAGGCTGCAAAATTTTCATAGTCTCCCTTGTGTAAAGGGAGGTAGCGCGGTGCAGCCGCGACGGAGGGATTGTTTAGATAAACGGTTACTGATCCTGCTAAATGATAGTTTAACAATCCCCCACCCGCTTCGCGGGAGCCCCCTTTGCACAAGGGGGCCTTTTTTTTGATTTACGGCAGTTTCCTTTGCTGGGGGGAGCCTATCTCAGCTACCCATACTTCCCCTGTGTAAGGGAAGGTGGCGCGCGTAGGCTGCTAAATTTTCATAGCCTCCCGTGTGTAAAGGGAGGTGGCGCGGTGCAGCCGCGACGGAGGGATTGTTTTTAGATAAACGGTCAATTTACTGATCCTGCTAAACGATAGTTTAACAATCCCCCAGCCGCTACGCGTCTTGCCCCCTTTGCACAAGGGGGCCTTTTTTGATTTACGGCAGTTTCCTTTGCTGGGGGGAGCCTATCTCAGCTACCCATACTTCCCCTGTGTAAGGGAAGGTGGCGCGCGTAGGCTGCTAAATCTTCATAGCCTCCCTTGTGTAAAGGGAGGTGGCGCGGTGCAGCCGCGACGAAGGGATTGTTTAGATAAACGGTCAATTTACTGATCCTGCTAAATGATAGTTTAACAATCCCCCACCCGCTTCGCGGGAGCCCCCTTTGCACAAAGGGGCCTTTATTATTTATTTTTGCGACGGCGCTCTTTACGCAAGGAGCAGTGATTATTTATTTTTTGCAGCAGCGCTCTTTACGCAAGGGGCAGTGATTATTTGTTTTTTGCAGCAACGCTCTTTATGCAAGGGAGCCTTTTTTAATTTATATTTGGCGGCGTCCTTTGCTGAAGGGAACCTTTTTATTGAAGTTTCGCTGACAGTTTCCTATACTGGAGCGCCTTAGAAAAAATCTTCCAACTTTATATGAATGAGAAACACCCACGGAATATCCGTGGGTGTTTTCTTACTCGATGCTCTCGTCTCACGGGGGCAGTGCCGCAAGCGCTGCCGCAAGTCCCCGAAGCTGCGCCTTATATTTGTCCAACTTTGCCTGCTCTGCCGCAACCACTGCTGCCGGTGCTTTTGCAGTAAATCCCTCGTTGGAAAGTTTGCCTTCACAGCGCTTGATCTCGCCTGTCATTTTTGCCTTTTCTCCTTCCAGACGCTTTCTCTCTGCCGCAAAATCTACCATATCTGCCAAAGGAATATAAATCGTCGCACTGTCTGTAACAATGCGTACTGCACTGTCATCTGCGTAAGTATCGGTAACAGTGACGCTGGCAGCAGAGGCAAGCCGTGCAAAAAATGGATGACTGCCTGGCCCGAACGCATTTTTATCAGCAGTTACAATATATACTGCCGCTTTCCGAGACGGCGGAACCTGCATCTCTGCGCGGCGTGCACGAATTGCCTGAATTGCTCCAATTACTTTGTTCATAGCAGCTGCATCCTCGGAAAAGTCCGGAACTTCTTCTCCGGTGGGATATGCCTGATTCATGATGCTTTCCGTAACACCCGGCAATCCGCTGTAAATTTCCTCAGTGATAAAGGGCATAAAGGGATGCAGCAGACGCAGTATACCGGACAGAACCCATGCCAGTACGTTTTGTGCTGTCTTTGCCCGAACAGGATCTTCTCCGGATACTGACGGCTTGGATAATTCTATATACCAATCACAATATTCGTCCCAAATGAAATCATATAACGTTGACAACGCAATGCCGATTTCATACCGCTCCAGATTCAAATTGACATTTCTTGCCGCCGCATTGAACCGCGTCAGAATCCATTTATCCTCCGGCGCAAGTTCCTTTTCATCGGGCAGTGCAATGGTATCAATATCCAGATTCATCATTACAAACCGAGCCGCATTCCAAAGCTTGTTTGCAAAATTACGCGCAGCCTCAATTTTTTCTGTGGAGAAACGCATGTCGTTTCCGGGACTGTTTCCTGTTGCCAGCGCAAAACGCAGCGCATCTGCGCCATATTCAGAAATCAGTTCCAAAGGATCTATGCCGTTACCCAAGGATTTGGACATCTTTCTGCCTTGTGCATCCCGAACCAATCCGTGAATCAACACGGTATCAAACGGAATTTCATCCATATATGCAAGACCGGAAAAAATCATTCTGGAAACCCAGAAGGTAATAATGTCATACGCTGTAACAAGGGTGCTGGTAGGATAGAAATATGCAAGGTCTTCTGTTTTATCCGGCCATCCCAATGTGGAGAAAGGCCATAACGCAGAGGAGAACCATGTATCCAGCGTATCCGGATCCTGCGTCATATGACCTCCGCATTTAGGGCAAGTCTGTAGACCCTTTGCAGAAACTTCCAAATGACCGCATGCCTCATTGTCGCAATAATATGCAGGAATACGATGCCCCCACCACAGCTGCCGGGAAATACACCAGTCACGAATATTTTCCATCCAGTGAAAATAGTTTTTCTGGAACCGCTGAGGAACAAACTTAATCTTTCCGCTGCGAACCGCTTCAATAGCAGGCTTGGCAAGAGGCTCCATTTTTACAAACCATTGCAGACTTACCCGCGGTTCTACTGTGGTGCCGCAGCGATAACATGTGCCTACATTATGGCTGTGATCCTCTACCCGCAGCAAGTATCCGCCCTCTTTCAAATCTTCCACAATTGCGCGGCGTGCATCATAGCGATCCATTCCAGCATATGCAGGATAATCTTCTGTAATCTTCGCATCCGGCGTCATCATAACCGGCATATCCAAATTATGCCGGCGGCCAACCTCAAAGTCGTTCGGGTCATGGGCAGGCGTAATTTTTACGCATCCTGTTCCAAAATCCCGTTCTACATATTCATCGGCAATCAGCGGAATTTTACGTCCAACCAAAGGAAGAACCAGCATCTTGCCAACCAGATCTTTATACCGCTCATCGGACGGATGTACTGCAACTGCTGTATCCGCCAGAAGAGTTTCTGGCCGGGTCGTAGCGATTTCTACAAATCCGCTGCCATCCTCAAAGGGATACCGAATGTGCCAGAAATGACCCGCCTGCTCCTCGTGCTCAACTTCCGCATCAGAAATGGATGTGAGACACTTGGGGCACCAGTTGATAATCCGCTCACCCCGGTAAATCAATCCTTCATTGTATAATTTTATAAATACTTCTTGCACTGCTTTGGAGCAGCCTTCATCTAAAGTAAACCGTTCTCTGGACCAATCGCAGGAGGATCCCAGCTTTTTCAGCTGTTCTATGATTCGTCCGCCGTATTTCTCACGCCAGTCCCAAGCTCGCTCCAAAAAGCCGTCTCGTCCAATATCATCTTTGGTGACGCCTTCCTTGCGCATTTGCTCTACAATTTTTGCTTCTGTTGCAATAGACGCATGATCTGTTCCGGGAATCCACAAGGTATTATAACCGCTCATGCGTTTGTGCCGGATCAAAATATCCTGCAAAGTATTGTTCAGCGCATGGCCCATGTGCAGCTGACCGGTAATATTTGGCGGGGGAATCACAATGGAATAATGGGGTTTTGTTTTGTCTTTGTCGGGGGCAAAATATCCCGCATCGCACCATGCGGAATATATGCGTTCTTCAAATTCCGCCGGCGCATAGGTTTTTGGCAGCTCTTTTTTCATCTTTTTCTATCCCTTCATAGTAAATTCGTAATTTATGCAATAAAAAACGTCCTGATCAAAGATCAGGACGCAATATGCGCGGTACCACCTGCATTCGCCGAAAGGCGCACTCAATAGGAAACAAACATTTCCCTTTCCCGTAACGCGGGACTACGGCAAAACCTACTTAAAAGTTCAGTCCTGCAGCTCCGGGACTACCTTCCTGCGCTGTCTGCTGCGGTATTTCCAGCTCCTTACCGCTCTCTGAAAACAGATCATGCGAAGTACTCTTCCCTTCACAGCCGTTCTTTTTTATAAATTGTAACATGCCGCAGCTTGTTTGTCAAGTGCGGCATGCATATTTTCATTTACGCTTCTTCATCCGTGTCATTGTCTGTCTCATCCTGCTGTGCTGCTTCCTCTTTCAGCTTTGCGCCGCACAGCGGACAAAAATCATACTCTGTTGTAACCTGCGCGCTGCATCCCGGACAAATTACACTTTTCTGCAGTTTTGCAAGCGAATCCCGCAGACATTTGATTTTAGCCTGTGCCTGATCTGCCTCCATCAACAGTGCTGCAATTTCAGAT
>CATLAS010000121.1 GCA_949878535.1 uncultured Eubacteriales bacterium
TGTGCATTACTGCCCCTTTCCCTTCACTTCCGGCAATCCTGCCACACTGGTAAGCAGGGACAATATCCCTGCAAGTACAGACGCGGATAGTACCGTAAGCCAGTTTACTTCTCCCAGCACCGCTGCCGTACCGATGGTTGCCACTGCTGTCTGGGCAACTGTTTTTACCGCACGCACCCCTGCTGCTTTCCACCATGTTTTTATTGCTTTCATTTTTCTTTCCTCCTTTTATTAACGTTTTTGGGGTTCTAAGGGGGATTTTTTCAAAAATCCCCCTTAGGAGAACTTTCCGATCCTTTTTCTGCCGCTTCAGCTGCTATACGATATATCCCAACAGAATCGGAAGGGCAATTTATAGGTATTCATTAAAAATTGTTCCATTTATCCTTATGCCTCTTAATTCTACTCCCTTACCCGGACACCGCCTGTCCCATTTACTCAATCAGTTCATTCACCGTAATCACTGAATCCGCGCCGATTCCCTCGTATTGGATGCGAAAATACTTCCATTCGCTTCCTGCCTTCAATGCAGGAAGCGAATACTACGGGATACTTGCATCCTCTATCCAATTCAGCTTTGCCTTATCTGACTCACTCATCAATCCGTCCGATCATTCCGTCGCTTTTCCGTAAACCATTTATTCTCTCCTTTCAATTAAAACAATATGAAATCATTGTCATCATGTAATTTAATTTTCACACTTTCTATCCTGCTGCTTAAAAAACAAGATAATATTAGCAGGAAAAATGAAAACAGCTGCGCCGGTTCGCAGCATATCAAAAATAATCCCAAACAAATTCAAATTCCTGCCGCCGTTATTTTATCGTATTTCCAATATTTTTTCTCCCTACACAGCGAATCAAAAAGGCACTGTGAAGCTACAGCTTCACAGTGCCTTTTTTTGATTAAATAATTTCACTCACCGGGAATCTTTTATTTTGATTCTATTATATGCAGATTGTTCGGCACAACATTTGCCTGTTCATACACAATTTCACTGATCTGTGCAACTTCATTTTCCATCAGTCCATCTGTTTTTACAATTACCTGGGCAGAATCGCCGTTGATAACTGCAACACATTCCTCAAAGCCCTTCGCTTTTACGAGACTTTCAATGTTGGCTTCGCATTCAATATCCTTGGCGATCTTCTGAATCTCATTCATCGCTTCTTCTTTCATTGCATCTACTGCCGTGTCGCTTTCAGCCACTGCGTTCAGCACTTCCATAGCCTCATCTCTTGCCTGCTGCCGTTCAAGGCTCATCTTAGCAAATACATCCTGCTTTGTGCTGCTTTCTGCAGAAGTGTCTTTGGTGTTTTTATCGGTTATAGCGCCTGCTACATCTGTCAAATCCACTACCGGATCCAATTTCTTTTTGTCTTTTGCAGCATCTGCCGGCAGTAGCAGGAAATTCAGCAATACTGCCACACCGATAATTACTACCGCACCGGAGGCAATTACCGCCTTCCGATTCAGCTTCTTGATCATTTCTAAAGTTTTTTCACCAAATTCTTTCAGTTTCATAAACCGACCTCCGAATTAATTTCATATTATACATATTCATCTCTCTCGCCCGCTATTCCTATCCGGTAACAGTAATTCTTCCGGAAGAAATTCCAAGAGATGCGCTCAGCAGTTCCGTCACCTTTTTCTGGATATGGACATCATCTCCGTTTGTACACACAATTGCAACGCCGCGAATCTGGGGATATATTTCACTTACCAGTACGGTTTTCTCACCTCCATCCTCCTGAACAACCAAATAATCTCCTGTTCTCCCCTCTCCGGATACGGATGTATTTTGTGCGTATACTAATTCACTGCTCCCATCCAGTGTCAGCAGTATGGCAGCCTCTTCGATTCCATCCACATGTAAAATCAGTCCTCGAATCTTCTCCTCCAATATTGTACTGTAATAAGACGGATCAGAAGTCCCAATTCCTGTAGTTTCCGCTTCCTTTTTTCCGTCCGGCAGAAAACGCGGAAGCAAAATCAGCACCACTCCAAGCACTGCCGCACCAATCAACCACCACTTTTTTGCAAATTCTATCCCTTTCATGAAGTCCCCCTCTCCTTTATTTCAACAGATATAGTACAGGAAAACAGCTTTGACAGCGTCTGTGACGCCTCCCCAGTATCTATTGACGTCTCTGCCGGCAATACAATATGTACCGCCTCCGGGGTAAAGGCTTGCACATCTTTTGCTGGATATACGGAAACGGATACATCCAGTAATTCCAAACTATAAATTTCCGATGCTGTCATAGCAATGTTATATGCGAGGTACTTTGCACTTTGTTCTTCATCTTGTGTACTTGAATCCTGCAGTTCAGATCCCCACTCCGATCGGATACCATCCATCCACGCATCCACACCACCCGCAAGAGGAGACAGGGCAACCAATGCAACTGTCAGTGCACCCGCAAATGCAACAAACTTGCCCACCCCTTCCCCATCCGGTGCAGCGGCACAAAGCACTGCAACAAACACAGAAGCTGCAACAATGGAAAACAGATAATTTGCCATGGCAATCGTCTCCCCCTTTCACACTGCACTCCATTTTCATGATCCATATGCCAAAGCAGTTTTACAGAACAGAGACAATGCAAGTATGTACATTACACCCGCTGCAACTGCAACTGCTAAAAGCAGTGTGCAAAGACTGCCTGTTTCTTTTAGAAGCGTTTGTTCCTTATCACATCCCAACACCCCAGCCATAGCGCCGGATACACCAAGTGCCACCCGGTTGACAAGCAGCGATGCAATGGGGGCGAGCATTACGATTATAACAACAACGATGCCTGTAATTCCGGCAAGCTGCTTGATCACACCCACACTGCCGGATACCATAGAAAACGAATCCGCCACTGCACCGCCAACAATAGGAAGATAACTGCCCAGTGCAAATTTAATTGTTTTTGCCGCAAAGGTGTCCGCCGCACCGGCAATTCCATTCTGCATAGATAATACAAAGGTCATCAGCGTCATAATCAGCACCAATGCACCGGTTACAATGCCGCGCAAGGCCCCTGCCATAAAAGATACCCCACGATTTTCCGAAACGGCAGCCGTTATGGAAAGAAGGAAACATACGCTGACACAAGGCGCAAGCACGTCCGCATATAACGTCTGAACAAACGTTATCATTAGATTGATTCCTGTACCGGAAACTGCCGCGCCGGTTACGTTTCCACCAGTAAGATACACCGCCTCCATTACCGGAACCATCATCAGCATCGTTTCACTCAATAAATCCAGCAGAGACTGCACCAGCACAAATACAGACTTTTGCACTTCATACAGAGTCAGCGCCATACATAAAATACAGCACAAAGAATACATCGTTTCCAGAGAACTGCTTTTCACAGTTTTTGAAAGTATACGAAAAACAGATGCCAGAATGACCATACCCAATAAAACGGAAAGGGTTTTCAACCCTGGCAGAAGAGCGCTGCCAAGCGCATTCTTTGCCAAAGTAAGAAAATAAGAGACATTGTACGTTTCGATTGCACCCTGAGTATCCCCCGCCCCCTCTATCTGCTGGCGAATTTCCGGCGGAAGCTGCTGTAAATAGCTGTCATATGCACTATCGGCAGCTTCCTCCGGTTCTCCCTCAAACTGAAACTGATATGGCATGTCCTCCGCAGCTGCGCTTACTATACAAAGTAGTAGCAGCAGCAACGGCAGAAGCAATGCTGCAAACAACTGTTTCCATCTTTTCTTTTTCATACGTCCCATTCCTTTTTATCTGAAAGCCTTCAATAAGGTGCCAAGTGCCGCCGGGCGATCTCGGTGGATGATTGGCACACCTGCCGAAAAATTAAACGGAACCCGCCTTAGAGGCGGAACCGTCTTGATCTCGTTACAAAAGCTCTGCCGCTACCTGAAGCAGCCTGGAGATCAACGGCAGACTGAGAAGAATCAACTCCCCTTTTCCTGCAAGCACTGCCGCTGTGGCAAGCATTCCCTCTCCTGCGCTTCTGCACAGTTCTGCTGTAAAAGCAGATATATATGCAATTCCAAGCGCTTTCAGTAAAATCTCCGCATAACTGGAAAATGCCGATTTCTTCGCCGCTTCTGCAATGGTTTGCACTGCGGAAAAAGCGCCGCCCTCCAAAATATACAAGGCTATAACAAGAACAGCCGCCGCACCGCACAATGTTGCAAAAACAGCATTTTTCTCCCGCAGAATCAATACAGCGCACAGCCCCAGCACCGCAATCCCACATAATCGCAATATATCCGCCATTATAGTCCAAATACCGCCTGCACTGTTTCAAACAAGGTG
>CATLAS010000122.1 GCA_949878535.1 uncultured Eubacteriales bacterium
ACGCCACCTCCCTATGGAGCCGCGCAGCGGATCCTCACATGGGAGGCATAAAGTTACTAGGGGGAGACTTCGCCCAGCAAAGGGAACTGTCGCGTAGCATTAAACAAAAAGGCCCCCCTTTTGCTGGAAGGAGGCTGATGCAGTTAAGGCTCCCTACTGGGAGCCTTTTTCTTTAATAATTCTCTTCCGTTTCAATGGTCGTAAACTTCGTATACTGCCCCAGCCAGCCCATTTCTACTTTACCAGTGGAACCGTGACGATTTTTTGCAACGATAACCTCTGCAGTGTTCTGCGGGTTTTCCTTATCCTTATAATACTCTTCCCGATACAGGAACATAACAATATCTGCGTCCTGCTCGATTGCACCGGAGTCGCGCAGATCGGATAGCATAGGGCGCTTGTCTGTTCTGGATTCCGGACCACGAGACAACTGCGCACAACAGATGACGGGAATTTCAAATTCCTTTGCCATCAGCTTTAAATTTCGGGATATTTCAGACACTTCCTGCACGCGGTTATCGTTCCGGTGTTCTGACTGCATTAGTCCCAGATAGTCGATAACTACCAGCCCCAAATTCTTCACCCGGCGCAGCTTTGCCATCATTCCGGTTACCGTCATTCCGGTGGTGTCGTCAATCAGAATTTGGCAATCTGACAAAATAGAAGAGGCATGGGCAAGCTTTTGCCAGTCCTCGTCGGTGAGTTCTCCGGAACGGAGATGATAGCTGTCTACCAGCGCTTCACTGGATAAAAGCCTTGTGACAAGCTGTTCTGCGGACATTTCCAGTGAAAATACACAAACGGCTTTCCCGGAGCGGCGTGCTGCGGATACTGCCACGTTCATGGCAAAAGAAGTTTTTCCCATACCAGGACGGGCGCCGACCAGTACAAGGTCAGATTTTGCCATTCCTACAAGAACTCTGTCCAGGCCGGAAAATCCGGTTTTCATTCCCTGGGTTTCTTCTCTGTTGGTGACAAGCTGCTGCAAATGATTGTATACCTGCAAAAGGGCATCCTTGATGTGCACAAAATTTTTGTTGTCCTTTTGTTCGGCAATGGCGTATATTTTGCTTTCCGCCATTTCAACCAGCCGCTCCACCTCTTCTTCCTCGGTATATGCGGCTTCCGTTACTTCCTCGCATGCACCGATCAGTGCCCGCAGCGTGCTTTTGCTGCGCACAATTTCGGCATAGTCTTTTACGTTGGCGGCGGTAGGTACTGTTTCTGCAATCAGACGGATATATTCCTTTCCGCCTGCGGCATCATAAATACCTTCCTTTACCAGCTCGTCAATCAGCGTGACTACGTCAATGTTTTTGCTTTTTAAATACATGCCCTGCATCGCAGTGTAGATACTTTGATGCTCTTCCAGATAAAAATCGCTGCTGGAAATGATCGATGTGAGCGTGTCCAGACAAGCAGGATCAATCAGAATGGATCCCAGAACGGACTGCTCTGCTTCCAGCGAAAAGGGCATTTTGCGATCCAATTGTACGTTCACAACAGTCCCCTCAGCCGCAGACTACAAGATTGAGCTTGCCTTGAATTTCCGGATAAAGCTTTACAGTGAGTGTATAGGAACCGTATGCTTTGATTGCACCGTCCGTTACAATTTTCCGCTTGTCAATTTGGATGCCGGATTGCTCCTGCAGCGCCTGTGCAATATCAGCAGTCGTGATGCTGCCGTATAAGCGGCCGTCTGCGCCGGCTGTCGCTTTGATTTTGACAACGGTACCTTCCAGCTTTTCCGCCAGTTCTCTTGCAGCAGCCTTATCTTGCTCGATTTTATATTCCTTGGCTTCTTCCTTGCTTTTTGCATCCGCCAATGCTTTTGCATCCGCTTCTACTGCCAGCTTCTTGGGAAACAGAAAATTACGGGCATATCCATCGGATACATTTACAATCTGATCTTTCTTACCTTTTCCTTTTACGTCTGCGAGTAATAATACCTTCATGAGTTTATCCAACCTTTCCTTATATGGGTTATTGATTTATAGTTTGTCTGCGTTCTTTTTCAGCAGCCGAATCGTTTAAGTGCCGATCCAGCGCTTCTTTCAGAAGGGCAGTAGCTTCGGCTACGGAAACGCCTTCCATACGGGCGCCGGCAGAATCAAAGTGTCCGCCGCCTTTTAGTTCCTCCAAAATTAACTGTACGTTGATCGTTCCCAGAGAACGGGCGGAAATGTGTATTTCATCTCCGATAGGGAGAATGGCAAAAGAAGCTTTTACACCTTCCACGGTGAGGAGCCGATCCGCCGCTTTGGCTGCCGGAACTTTGTCTCGGATGGTACATTCGCCGGAGGCTGCTGCAATCGCAGCAACGCCTCGGTATATTTCTACGTGGGAATGGAATTTCAGCTCCCGCTGAAATTCATCCAGCTCTGTTTTGAAGAATTCCTGCACTTCGCTCACGTCCGCGCCTCTGCCACGCAGATAAAGGGCTGCGGAAAACGTGCGGGTGCCGGTGTTTTTGGTAAAATGATTTGTGTCCAGCAGAATACCCGCCAGCATCAGATCTGCTTCATGCGCCAGCAGCATTTCGCCCGGCAGAATTTGCTCCAGCATTTCTGCAACCAATTCGCTGGCTGCTGCGGCTGAGGGTTCGATATAGGTGATCAGCAGTGGACGGTCAAAATCTACGGTTTTTCTATGGTGGTCGATGATTACAATGTTTTTACAGTGTTCTGCCAGAACTGGGGCTTCAAATTGTGCGGGATTGTTGACATCTGTGATAATCAGCAGTGTATCGGACTTGACAAAATCCAATGCTTCCTGAGAATTCACAAACATACTGCTGTATTCCGGTTCATCTGCAAGCCATGCGCGGCAGCGGTCCAGGTTGGTGTCGTCCGGATCAGTGACAATATTAACCGGCACGCCGCAGAACAGGGCAATGCGGGCAAGCCCTACAGATGCGCCGAATGCATCAAAATCTGCATACTTGTGTGCCATAATGAGCACATTGGATGCAATAGAAATGCGGGAGATCAGCTCGTTTGCAATAACCCGGGCGCGAACCTTGGTTCGCTTTTGAGGGATTTTTGTTTTGCCGCCATAAATATCCAATCCGCTGTCCCCACGTACAACTGCCTGATCTCCACCTCGCTGCAATGCGGTATCCAGTGCCGCCTGGGCGCTTTTTTCCTTTTCTGCCAGCGTATTTCCAGAGGCGCAGACACCCATGGATACGGTGACGGAAATGCTGGATTCTCCAATGCGGATATCCCGGATGTCATCTAAAATAGAGAAACCAGAATCCATAAAGGTTTGCAGGTGAGATTTTTCAAAAAGGAAAATGTAGCGGTCCTGCTGATATTCCTTCAGAACTCCGCCGGCGGACGTTGCCCAGCTGCGCAGCAGCTGTTCTGTTTTACCGGAGGCATTTCTATAATCTTCCTGTTCATAGTTAAGCAGCTCGTCCAGGTTATCCACCACTACATATCCTACAGCGCATTCTTTTCCGCGCAGCGCTGCCTCGGCAGCAGTCTGCTGGGTAATGTCATACAGGAGGGTGATGCGGTACAGCTTACCGTCTTTTCCTTCCGCAGTAACACTGCTTGGCTGGAAAATCCGGTTTTTACAGGTAAGCCGCCGTTCACCATCTTCGGTATTTCCTGGAACATGGAAAAACAACTGCCCAAAATGGGTTTCCTGCTTTGTGCCTGCAAACAGAAAATCGGCGGCTTTATTATGCCAGATGATCCGATCCGCATTTGCAGGACAGACTACTGCGGGAATATCCATTTCAAGCATTGCATCGGAGAGAACACTTGCCACTTTGGACAGGGAATCATCCGTGCCTGCTCCCTGAGAGGGCTTACGGCGCAGATACAGGAAAACGAAGATTCCAACAGCATAAATTGCGAAAAGGAAAATGCCTGTAGGAAGCGCCTGATCAAAAAGAGAATTCAAAAGGGTTTGTACAGACAGAATTACCAATGCAAATACCGTGCAGAACACTATGTCTGTAAAACTGAAATGATACGATCGTTTTTTCATTATATACGATTTTGCTCCTTCCGTTAAGCGTCAGGATCGCTATGCTTTTTCATCCACTTTAGAACAGCGGTGAAAAAGGTGCGGACGGCTCCCCAAAATGCCAGAAGCATCAACAGCGCTATGGGGGATATGAAGAACATAACGGCGCATAGGATTATTAGCGGAATTTGCCTGCGGCTTCTTCCCGGGGCTTTGGCACCAAATACGGCGTGAAATCCTGCTGCGGCTGTAACGGGCAGAAAAATATAAAGCAGGTTGTATGCCGCATAGTTAATGACAGAAGCCTCG
>CATLAS010000123.1 GCA_949878535.1 uncultured Eubacteriales bacterium
AAAGGTTCCCATGTGTAAGAGGAATTGCCGCGTAGCACCAAACAAAAGGCTCCCTTGTGCAAAGGGAGCTCCCGCAAAGCGGGTGAGGGATTGTTTATGTATATTGTCAATTTGCAGATCCTTCAAAATGATAGTAAGACAACCCCTCCGCCACAGCAAAGCTGTGCCACCTCCCCTTGCACAGGGGAGGCTTTGATTGAGAATTAGGCTCTCCCCAGCAAAGGGAGCTCCTGCATAGCGGAGACTGAGGGATTGTTATACTATCATTTTGTAGTGTTAATAAATCGAAAGTTTAACTTGAACAATCCCTCCGACACGGCTGCGCCATGCCACCTCCCTTTACACAAGGGAGGCATGACATAATGCTTGGATCTCAATGTGCAAAAGAAAATTGTCGCAAAGCATCAAACAAAAAGGATACCCTTGCACAGGGGAGGCGCGCGAAGCTTGGATGATACTGCGCTGTGCTGCTTTTTTAGAACCGCGCGCTGTAGAATATAAAAACGGCATATACCCTTTATGGGCATATGCCGTTTTTCAATATAAAGGCAGGCAGTTCTTACTCGCTGCGCAGAGCTTCTACGGGATCTTTCTTTGCTGCAAGTCTGGAGGGGATCAGTCCGGATATCAGAGTCAGTATCATACTGATCAGTACCAGAACAATGGCAGCCTGCCAGGGCAGCACAGCCATATTTGCAATGTCGGTAAAATGCTCAATTATAATATTTGCCGGAATGCAGAGCAGGGCGGTAATGCCGATTCCAAGGAGTCCTGCTGCAAGTCCTACAATCAGCGTTTCTGCGTTGAATACTCTGGAAACATCCTGTTTGGAGGCGCCGATAGAACGCAGAATACCGATTTCCTTGGTCCGTTCCAAAACGGAAATATAGGTGATAATGCCAATCATAATAGAAGAAACAACCAGAGAAATGGATACAAATGCAATGAGTACATAGGAAATTGCATTTATAATTGTAGTGATGGACGACATGAGAATTGCCACATAGTCTGTGTATGAAATCTTATCCTGTTCCGCAACGCTGTCGTTATAGGATTCAACAATTTCTGCAATCTTATCTTTGGCTTCAAAGCTGGATGCGTAAATGTTGATAGAGGAAGGGGTTTTTAGATCCACTGCACTGAGCTTTGCGATGTTTTCGTCATAGGTCGCATCAGACACAGTAGGCGGCATATAGTTGTCATAGTAGATGGCGGCTTGCTGTACGGTTGCCGCGGAAAGTAATGTGTCCAATTGCAGTGCAAGCTGATCAGCGGGGATGCCCGCAAGGCTTGCTTCCATTTCCTTTGCATATTCGTTAGTGACAACTTTTTCAATATTCTCCTGCATTCTTCCTGCCAGATCTTCATCACTCATTTTATCAATGTAGCTGCGGATCGTTGCCTCGTCCGCATTGGCAGATTCCTGATATGCTGCTATAATTGCCGCTTCCATAGCAGCTCTGTTCGGATAGGCTGCCATGCGCTCATTTACCATTTGTTCAAGTACATCTTCCGGAATTTTTATGCTGATTTGTTTGAATAAATTCGCTTTTTCCGAGGCAGACAATGCTGCGACATACGCCGAAAATGCTTCTGCCTTCTCTGAATCTTCCGGTTCTGCATTGGTTCCGTCATCAAAAGGGAGTCCGGTGAACACGTCTGTGGTAGGGTCATTTTTTTGCTGTGTTACGATTTCGCTTGCGTTGGTCTGGTTGATAATATACCGGGTTAAATCTGAAGTATATCCCACTGCACCGCGGATGGAGGTAGCGGCGGCATCTTCATCCGGACGGATTACGCCAGTGACTTTCAACTGGATGCCGTTTTCAGCGGTGATTTTCATATAGTCTTCGTTTTCACGCATATCCGTCCACACGCCGTCGCCGTCATTATCGGTATAATAATCGGAAGGAAGAACTGCGTGGAAGGTAAGTCCCAGAAGTTCGTCATATTCCCATGTCTGCTCGGTAACTTCTGTAGTTTCGCCGCGCATGGCTGCGGACATGATTTCGTCGATTTCACTTTGATCCCGCAGACCCAGAGAATACAAATATACATCGCTGAGTTCATCAGTTTTGCTAATTACCAGAACAACCTCATCATATTCCGTTGGCCAGGAGCCTGCCAACAGATCATATTGATCCTTTACCAGCGGGTTGATGGGTTCGCCGTTCGCGCCGGGCATGATTTCTGACCAGATATTCATTTCCTGCATGGTATATTGGGAATAGGGAGAAGAGGACATTGCACTATCGTCATAGGAAAATCCCATTGCGCTGTACATAGCGGTCATAACGTTGGAGGGATTTACGGTGATGAATTTGTCTTCTGTATCATATCCGTAAATGAGCAGATCCAGTCCATAGCCGTATTGGATTGCGCTGATATATTCTTTCAGTTCTTCATTGCTGTCAAGGAAGGTTTTAAAATCGGTTAGATTGTTGGTGGTAGTATCCATAGAGGCAAGGGAGTTGAACATATCTTGGATCTGAGCGGAGGAGTGAATTTTGCCGTCATCGTATTTCTTTTCATCGGTGCCCATAAATGCGGTGAGCATTTCTTCTAAATCTATGTTTTCTGTTTGTATGGTGACAGGATAACCGGAAAGGGTATCTTCCTGCACATCATTGATGTAAAGCTGAATGCCGTTGGAAAGGGACAAAATCAGCGCAATGCCGATGATTCCAATGGAACCAGCAAAGGAGGTGAGGGCGGTGCGCCCCTTTTTTGTCATTAAATTATTAAGTGAAAGGGAAAGTGCTGTGAAGAAAGACATGGAGGTTTTCTTCTTTTTGGAAGAGGCAGCGTCTTTTTTGACGTCTGCCGGTTTTGATTCCGGCACTGCCGTTGCGGCGCAGTGGGTGTTTTCTTCATCAGAGACTACCTTCCCATCTCGCAGCCGTACAATCCGGGTTGCATAGGTTTCGGCAAGCTCTGGATTATGGGTAACCATGATTACCAGTCTGTCCTGGGCAACCTTTTGCAGCAGTTCCATGATTTGTACGCTGGTTTCTGTGTCCAGTGCGCCGGTGGGCTCATCTGCAAGGATAATTTCTGGATTGTTGACCAGCGCTCTTGCAATTGCGACCCGCTGCATCTGTCCGCCGGACATTTGAGAGGGCTTTTTGTGTATTTGACTTTCCAGCCCTACCTGACAAAGTGCTTCTTTGGCTCTTTTACGCCGTTCCGATTTGGATACGCCGGACAGTGTCAGCGCCAATTCCACATTGGATAGTACGGACTGGTGAGGAATCAGATTGTAGCTTTGAAATACAAATCCCACAGAGTGGTTGCGGTAAGAGTCCCAATTTCTGTCCTTGTACTCCTTTGTGGATACGCCGTTTATCACAAGATCTCCCGATTCATATTGATCTAATCCGCCGACTACGTTCAGAAGTGTGGTTTTTCCGGATCCGCTGGCACCCAAAATTGCTACAAACTCGTTGCTGCCAAAGGACAAACTTACTCCGTCCAGTGCAGCGGTTTTGGTATCTCCGGTAATGTACGTTTTCTTGATATTCTTCAGTTCAAGCATTATGTGTGACCTCCTCTTTTTTGCAGAGCTGTTCTTCGATGCTGTGTACGATTTTTTTCAATGTTTCAATTCCAGCAGCGGCTTTTTGCAAATCTTTTGATGAAATGACGGTGTTATTGCAGAAATGAGTGCGCAGCATTTGTTCTATCCCGTTTAGTGCGTCTTTCCCTTGTTCTGTTATCAAAAGCACTACGCTGCGTTCATCCTTTTTATTTCGCCGGCGTATAATAAATCCATCCCTCTCCAATTTTTTACACATAGAGGAAACATTCCCCTGGTTCAGATCCAATGCTTTGAAAACACTGCTGACAGTAGGATTTTCCTGATTTGCGATCAGATTGAGTGTGATGGAGGAAAGGGGTGTGAGTCCAAACTCCTGCACAATTTCCGTCATAATCCGGGCAAAGGATATTTTTGCCTGAATAAAATTTGTGACAATCTCCATTTGTATAGGTGTGTCACTTTGCGCAAATTCCTGCATTTTTTTGATCGAACCTTTCCTGTTTATATTCGTGTAGTTGCGTCAAAGCGTTTCGCACAGCGGGGGCAAATCACGGAATGGGTGCCCTTTCGCTTGGGCAGACGCAGAACTGCTTTGCAGTGAGGACATTTTTTATATCGGTACTCTTTAAAATCCCGGATCTTGTTTTTTTGCAGAAGGAAAAAGTTTTTTATTTTTTTCCAAAATGAGGTGAAAATCTCAT
>CATLAS010000124.1 GCA_949878535.1 uncultured Eubacteriales bacterium
ACTACTCCGGCACAGATATACGCCCCGTAGTCCTTTCGGGCTATGCGGGCACTCCAGATCAAACGAATCACAAGAATAGTCATCAATACAATATAAAGGAAACATCCAAAAAATCCGAATTTTTCTGCCAAAACAGCAAATATGAAATCGGAATAACAGTCTGGGATTGCTTTAAACTGTGTTCCGCCGGAAAATCCGGATCCGAGAAATCCGCCTGCCGCAATTGCAGATCGGCTATGCAACGCCTGAAACCCGATTTTTATGGGATCCAATTCTGGATTGAATCCGAATATAATACGCTGTCGCTGGGTTTCGCTTAAAAATTTCCATAGGATAGGCGACGCCGCTATAAGCAGTGCGAAAACTCCGACAAAGTACCAGATGGATAGCCCACCTACAAGCAGCATAACAGCGATAATTCCCAGATAGACCAAAGCGGAGCCAAGGTCACCTGTCATCAATACTAGACCAAAGATAATACCGCCATGGATTGCAAGCCCTGCTACATTTTTGATATGATTGATATTGTCCTGCACTCGTTTGATATGGCGGGAATACGTAATGATAAAGAGAAACTTCACGTATTCCGATGGCTGTATATCAAAGGGAACGCCGGGAATACGCAGCCACGATCTGTTTCCTCGGTTTCCTTTTCCGAACACAATCACAGCTGCCATTGCGAGAATTGCAAGGACAAAAATCCATATACCAAAGCGCTTAACCAGCTTGTCATAGTCAATGTATGCAAAAACAAACATTACGCAGATGCCCAAAAGCGCAGCGACGCTTTGGACAATTGCATACCGTGTTCCGATTTTGTTGGAGGCGCCTGCGAGAACTACAATTGAAAGGGCAGTCATACCCAATACACAAAACAGAACGACATAATCAAGCTGCCGCCATTTTTCTTTCAAAGATACAGAAAATTCTTTCAGGTGGGGCCTCCTTTCTGAATCTGTTCGACAAAATCCGAATCAGTATGCAATCGCCCAATATACCATATGCTTTGCAGGCTTTCCGCAGCATACGCACCGATCAGATAACTGTTCCTGTTCAAAAGGAATACACCGTGACGCCACGCCGGTAGATTCTTTCACCTGATCCTCGCACGCTTCCTCGCCGCACCACATTGCTTTGACAAACCCTTCACCATTCTTTGCAAGAGCGTCTTTGATTTCTTCTATAGAGGTGCAGGAATAGGTGTGGGCTGTGCGGTTGGCAAGGGCTTTCTCATACATGCCCTGACGCACTTCTTCCAATCTATCGGCTACTACCTGTTCAATATTTTCGAGAGAGTCGAAATTCTTTTCCCGGTTGTGGCGCTGCACTGTTACGCATTTATTGTCGGCAATGTCTCTGGGGCCGATTTCGATGCGGAGCGGAACGCCCTTCATTTCATATTCAGAGAACTTCCATCCGGGAGAATTGTCGCTGTCGTCTACTTTCACCCGGAACTGTCCCTTCAGACGGTCACGCAGAGCATAGGCTGCATCCAGCACGCCTTCCTTCTGCTGCTGCACCGGAATGATTACTACTTGAATCGGTGCAACGGCAGGAGGCAGAACCAGACCGTTGTTGTCGCCGTGGGTCATAATCAGTCCGCCGATCATGCGGGTTGTAACGCCCCAGGAGGTCTGGAAGGGATGAACCAGTTTATTTTCTTTGTCTGTATATTTAATATCAAACGCTTTTGCAAAGCCGTCCCCGAAATAGTGTGAGGTGCCTGCCTGCAGCGCTTTGCCGTCATGCATCAGAGCTTCAATTGCGTAAGTAGCTTCCGCGCCGGCAAATTTATCGCTTTCTGTTTTTCTGCCTTTAATTACCGGAATGGCAAGATCCTGTTCGTGGAAATCTGCATAGCAGTTCAGCATGCGGATGGTTTCTTCCTTAGCTTCCTCTGCGGTAGCATGAATAGTATGTCCTTCCTGCCAAAGAAATTCTCTGGAGCGCAGGAACGGACGGGTTGTTTTTTCCCAACGAACAACGGAGCACCACTGGTTGTACAGCTTCGGCAGATCCCGGTAGGATTTTACCACGTTTGCATAGTGCTCACAGAACAGGGTTTCTGATGTGGGGCGCACGCAAAGCCGTTCGGTAAGAGGTTCGCTGCCGCCGTGCGTGACCCATGCCACTTCCGGTGCAAAGCCTTTCACGTGCTCCTTTTCCTTATTTAAAAGGGATTCCGGAATAAACATGGGCATATATACGTTTTCGTGCCCGGTTTCTTTAAACCGAGTGTCCAGATTTTTCTGGATCAGCTCCCAAATTGCATAGCCGTAAGGGCGAATTACCATACAGCCCTTTACGCTGGAATATTCAATCAGTTCTGCCTTTTTGCAGATGTCGGTGTACCATTTTGCAAAATCCTCATCCATGGAGGTGATTTGCTCCACCATTTTTTTATCGTTTGCCATCGAATACCTCTTTATTGTTAATATGATAAATATTGTATATCAGATTTTTCTGTTTGTCAAATTCAGGATTCTTTTTTCAATCGGGCAAAAGAAGCCATCAGCTTTTTAACGCCGATTTTGTCAAATTCCACTTCATACAGCACGTCGGCCCCCATTGGTCGAACGGACAAAACCGTTCCGCAGCCAAAGGTAGTATGCCGTACCCGCGCTCCCTTATCAAAGCTTTCGAGGGGAGCGGCACTGCGAGGCGCCGCTCCCATTTTAGGTCGCGGAGCAGCCTCAGCAGACAGGTTTCCGGTATATGCAGCACGCTCTGCACCTGTGCCATATCCGCTTCCCGGTGCATTTCTGTTGTAAATAGGGGTGCTGCCCACACGCTGGGGCATACCTTTACTGTAAGCCCGTTCGCCGACTGTCTGATAATCGTTGAAGGTGTCGTCTGCTTCGTCCAGAAGCCAGACGGGAATCTCGCTGGCAAAACGGGATTTTTTATTGTATTGGGTGCTGCCGTTGAGCATGCGCTGGTGCACGTGAGTGATGTACAGACGCTCCCGCGCACGAGTGATTGCCACATATGCCAGCCGTCGTTCTTCCTCAATTTCTGTGGGATTCATAATTGCCTGGAAGCCCGGGAAGATGCCTTCTTCCCAGCCGGGCAGAAATACGTTGCGGAATTCCAGCCCTTTTGCGCTGTGTATGGTCATAAGCACAACAGCGTCTGCTTCCTCGTCATATCGGTCAATGTCCGATACCAGAGCAACGTCTTCCAAAAATTCTGACAGGGAAGGGGTGGCGGTACTGCTTTCATACTGCGCTGCTGTGGACACCAATTCGCCGATATTATCCAGCCTGTCTTTTTCCGACTCGCCTGCGGCAACCAGCATCGCCTGATAGCCGGATTTTACAGAGATTTTTTCAATCAAAGCGGATATTTTCGTTTCACTGACTTCACTGCGCAGCTCTTCAATGAGTTGTGCCAGCGCCATCATCGCTTTTGCAGCGCCGGAAGGAATGGCGGTATATGTATTGGCACGGGCAAGCACATCTAACATGGAAATATGCAGTTCGTCTGCAATTGCTGCGGCTGCATTGATGCTTTTTTCGCCGATTCCCCTGCGGGGTGTGTTGATAATCCGGCGCAGACGCACGCTGTCTGCCGGGTTATTGATTACGGAAACATATGCTAAGATATCTTTGATTTCCATTCGATCGAAGAATCGGAGTGCGCCTAGCATACGATAAGGGATTCCACTTTTGGCCAGTGCCTGTTCCACTGCCCGGGACATGGCGTTAGTTCTGTACAGTACAGCAAAAGAAGAGAAAGGCTGTCCGCCCTCGTGAAGTTCTGTGATTGTGTCGGATATAAACCGCGCTTCATCCAACTGGGTAGAAAGCTTTTTCATCACGATTTTTTCGCCTTCGTCCCCCTGAGTCCACAGCTTTTTTCCTTTGCGTTCCTTGTTTCGGACAATAACTGCGTTTGCCGCGTCCAAAATCCGTTTGGTTGAACGGTAGTTTTGTTCCAGACGGATGACTTTTGCCTGGGGATAGGTGCTGTCAAAGGTTAGAATATTCTCAATGGTAGCGCCACGGAATTTGTAGATGGACTGATCATCGTCGCCTACGACCATCAGATTTTTATACCCGCCTGCAAGAAGGGAGACCAACTGAAACTGTGCCTGGTTTGTGTCCTGATACTCGTCAATGGAAATATAGCGGAACCGGTTTTGCAGATTGGTTCGCACATTTTCAAAATTTTGCAGCAGCCCAACTGTCTGCATGATGATGTCATCGAAATCCAGCAAATTTGAGGACTG
>CATLAS010000125.1 GCA_949878535.1 uncultured Eubacteriales bacterium
CCATCAATCGCATCAGACACGGCGATACCATTAGATACATCCGCTTCATTACCTACAAGCTGTGTTTTGTTATTTTCCAAGGCTTCTTCTGTTACATTATAACGCTTTGCAGCATCCCAACGTTCAACAAATGCGTTTGTGCTTCCGTTGATATCCTTATTCATAGGTGCTGTCAAGGAAATAATAAAGTTCGGAATTTCGGCATATCTTTCCTGATATCCGTTTTTCATTTCGGAACGTTTCCAGGGACGGGGCGTATTCTTCGCATCATAGCCTTCCCCCTCTGCAACAGAGTTCGGACCGTCGGGGTCAATTCTGAACTGAAGGGCATCACCGTTCCATGCGCCTTCCTGCGCACTCTGTTTCATGTTGTAGAAGCCATCCGGATCCAGAACGTCTACTGCCATGTAGAAATATTCTTCATCCCAAAGGAAGTACGCATCAAACTGCATATCGCGATACACGGGAGTCTGCTCCGGCTTCCAACCTTTGAAGTTCATATAATAATATGCGTTATCCTTTGCAGGTTCGTCCATATCAACGTTTCGCTGACCGTTCTTTCCGCTGGATCTGCCTGCATATACAGAATTTACAGAAAGGGACTTTTTACCCCATTCATCCGGTTCAATGTTACCGTCCAGTTTGATTACATCATCTGTTGAATAATCTTTTCTGATGTTAAGCTCCGGCTCGGTAGCATCCTCCGATGCTGCGGCATTGGTTACATTGGTTCCTGTAACTTCATGCCATTCAACCATACCGCCGTAGTAATAAGCTGTCGCATAGGAATTTCCCCAGTCCAGCTTAGGTTCGACACTGGCAGCAGCAGATGCGCTGGGAACAGTAAATATCATTCCTGAGAGCAGCATTGCCGCTACTAAAACGAGAGATATAGATCTTCTCATTTTCAAATCCTCCTAATCATAAATGGGAACAGCAAGTTTATATAGCCATTCCTGTATGGTAGAATTATACCATGAGTTATCCGATAATTCAATATATTTTGGTGCTTTTTTTCAACTTTTTTTATTTCATTCATAAAATCGCAAATACGAGGAAACAAATGGATGCTATATCTCCATTTGTTTCCTCGTATTTTTACAATTGTCTTATTTTTCTTCTGTAGCGCCGCAAATTTGTAAATGCAGCTCATTCAACGCTGTACAGTCTGCCAAGGAAGGACAGCCGGACATAAGCTCAGATGCATTCTGCACTTTGGGGAATGCAATTACTTCGCGAATATCCTCCGTACCAAGCAAAAGCGCCACAAGGCGATCCAACCCATAAGCGAGCCCAAGATGCGGCGGAATTCCATAATGGAGTGCACGCAATAAAAATCCAAATTTTTCTTCGGCTTCTTCTTCGGAAATTCCAAGTGCAGCAAACATCTGCTTCTGCCGTTCCACTGTATGAACACGGACAGAACCTCCGCCAAGCTCTGTTCCGTTGAGCACAATATCATATGCACGGGAACGAACCGCACCAGGATCTGTGGAAAGCTTATCCATATCCTCTTCCATGGGCATAGTAAAAGGATGATGCTTGGAATAATATCTTCCATCCTCCTCGTCATATTCAAACAAGGGGAATTCAGTTACCCACAAGAAATTATATACACCTTTCGGAATCATGCCCAGCCGCTTTGCAACCTCGCAGCGCAGTGCGCCCAGAGAATCGAACACAACGCTATCCTTGGCTGCAACAATCAGCACAAGGTCGCCTGTATTTGCACCAATTGTATCCAGAATAGCATTCGTTTCCTCTTCTGAAAGGAATTTTGCAAAGGAAGATGACGGAGCCTCCGCCGCATTTTTATACCAGGCAAGACCTTTGGCCCCATAGGTTTTTACAAAATCAGTAAGAGAATCAATTTCCTTTCTGGACATGGACGCGCCGCCAGGAACATTGATTCCGCGCACACTACCGCCATTTTCTATGCAACTGGAAAATACGGAAAATCCACAATTTTTCACCACATCGGATAAATCGCACAATTCCATACCAAACCGGGTATCCGGTTTATCACTACCAAAACGACGCATTGCTTCTGCATAAGTGATACGCTGGAACGGTATTTTCAGCGGCATATGCATAAAATCCTTGAAAACCCGTTCCATAAAGCCTTCGTTGAGGCGAATAATATCTTCTTCATCTGCAAATGACATTTCCAAGTCAATTTGTGTAAACTCCGGCTGCCGGTCAGCACGCAAATCCTCATCCCGATAACAGCGGGCAATTTGAAAATAGCGGTCAAAACCCGCATACATCAGCATTTGCTTATAAAGCTGAGGAGACTGAGGAAGTGCATAAAAGCATCCGGGATGTACTCTGGAGGGAACCAAATAGTCCCGGGCGCCTTCTGGAGTCGGCTTAATCAGTGTGGGCGTTTCCAAATCCACAAAACCGTTTTCTGCAAAATACTGCCGCGCAATGCCGCTAATCTGGCTGCGCGCCATCAAATTATGCTGCATGTCGGGGCGGCGCAGATCCAAAAAGCGGTATGTCATACGGGTTTCACTGTTAGTGGTGCTATTTTCCACAATCGGGAAAGGAGGCGTTTGTGCTTCAGACAGCACCTTGAACTCCGAAACTGCAATTTCCACCGCACCGGTGGCAAGCTGATCATTAACAGCTCCCTCGCCCCGGGGACGTACAATTCCCTTTGCACAAAGCACAAATTCTGAGCGAACGGAAAACGCTTTGTCAAAAATTACTTTATCCGTATTGTCGTCAAATGCAAGCTGCACAATTCCGGAACGGTCCCGCAGATCAATAAAAATCAGGCCGCCTAAGTCCCGCTGACGCTGGCACCACCCTACAACGCAAACAGACTCGCCTACATTTTTTTCAGACAGAGTCCCACAATAATGGGTACGCTTATCGTTTTTTTCAAAAATTTCCATATAATATTCCTTTCCGTTTTTGCCTGCACAACTATAATGTAATATTATAGCAAACCCCAGATAAAAAAGCAAGATTGGAAAAGGATTCATTATAAGGTTTTTGCCAAATCAAGGGAAGAGGTGGAGTAATATTGCGCCAAACCTCCTATGCCTCCCTTGTACCAAAGGAGGTGACACACCGCAGGTGTGGCGGAGGGATTGTCTGCCTATACCGTCGGTTTGTTCATCCTGCTAAATGATAGATTACAATCCCTCACCCGCTCCGCGGGAGCTCCCTTTGCACAAGGGAGCCTTTTTTTTGTTAGTGTTTCGCGGGCGTTATCCTTGCACAAGGGAGTTTTTTGTTAGCGCTTCGTAGGTGTCATCCTTACACAAGGGAGTTTTTTGTTAGCGCTTCGTAGGTGTCATCCTTACACAAGAGAGCTTTTTGTTGACGCTTCGCGACATTCCCCTTAAAAATCACATCCCTACTGTGCGCCGCCTTCTTTTACTGCCAAATCATACTCCTCTGCCAACTTATTCCATGTGCGCCTGTCTACAATTCCAGTGCACTCCAGCCCAACCACACGCTGAAATTCCCGCACAGCTTCTGCCATTGCTTGGTCATATTTATGGTTCAAGGGCAAATACGCATAGCAATCATAAAACAGCTTCAATTCATTCAGCATGATTTTAATTATATAAACAAGGTTGCTCCGTTCACCGATTCCGACCTCATACCCTACCTTATTTGGAAAAGGATGAATCGGTCTGCTTTTCTCAAAATCTTCTTTTAACATATCATGCGCCTTACAGATTGCTTCCCACGTTGCATGATCCACATCCCCCGTCGGCAAAATTCCCTGCATCTCCTGAAACCGCCGCACTGCATTTTTTGTTTTCTCTCCGTATATCCCGTCATCCTGCACATGCAGCGCAGGATCGTTCACCCATCGGGACAGTTTGCCGAGATAATTCTGCGATTGCCGAATTATTTCCTCATCATTGCTCATATCAATATATGCCATTTCAAAATATCCCCCTTTCCTTTCATGACCCGCCTTGGGCGCTGATATCTCCCGCATACTGCCCCGGACTTGCCTGAGATCCTTCACGTAATGCCAAATATGTTTGCACAATAGACGTATAAGTTTCAATGTCCGCGATACCGGTAGGCTCCAGCCCAAATATATTTTGATATGCCAGCACTGCAGCTTCTGTAGCAGGGCCAAAAATACTGTCTACATTCACCTTGGGTATCTGCGTGTATGTATTGGAAATCAAATTTAGATATCCCTGCAA
>CATLAS010000126.1 GCA_949878535.1 uncultured Eubacteriales bacterium
TACGACTGACAGCGATCAGCAATATCGCAGACAAAACCACCAAGTCATAGGCAAACACATTCTTTGCAAGAAATATAACAACTATATAAAAGATAGAAAAAAGAATTTTCCACCGGGGATCCAGTCTGTGCAAAAAGGAGCTTCCCTCATAATACTGTCCGAATGCAATATCAGCTTTCATGTGTAAACCGCACCTTTCTCTGGATTTGCGCCGGTTTCAACGGCGGCGAAATGCGGCTTTTTGTGAGCCGCAAGGCGCAAATCGTGCTTTGGCTTTTATAGTTTCTCATCTTTCAGACTTTTCCTTTCCCGGACAGCAGCCGCTGCGCGGCAAATTTTACTGTATATATATCCAGTCCGATATCCACGCCAACCTCCCGCAGTGCACGTGCCACGCGGGTGATCTGGGGCACATCCAGCCCCACGGCAATCAGTTCCTCCGCCCGGCTGAACACCTCCGCAGGAGTGCCGCTCATAACTAATTTCCCGTTTTCCATCACCAGAACCCGGTCACAGTACAGCGCCATATCCTCCATACTGTGGGAAACAATAATCACATTTGCGCCGCTTTCCTGCTGATATTCCCGGATTCTGCCGAGGATCTCCCTGCGTCCACCGGGATCCAGTCCCGCCGCAGGTTCGTCCAGCACCAATACATCCGGTTCCATAGCCATAACCCCAGCAAGGGCAGCACGCCGCTTCTGGCCGCCGGACAAATCAAAGGGAGACTTACTGAGCAGCTCGGGAGAGAGCCCCGCAAATTGCGCTGCGCGGGCGACCGCCTGTTTGATTTTTTCCGGTTCCATACCCATATTTTTCGGGCCAAACCCAATGTCCGATTCCACCGTTTCGTCGAACAGCTGATATTCGGGGTACTGCATTACAAGCCCCACACGAAATCGGATTTCCTGAATTTTTTTAGGATCCGCCCAAATATCTTTCCCATCCAGCAGCACCCTGCCGCTGTCCGGTTTCAAAAGTCCGTTGAGCATCTGCACAAGGGTAGATTTTCCGCTGCCGGTATGACCGATCAAACCAGTCACTTCTCCCGGGCGGAATGTGAGGCTAATATTATCCAGCGCCCGCATTTCATACGGTGCGCCTTTTCCATAAACATAGGTTACATTTTCAAGTGTTATTTCCGCCATGTGTCTTTCCTTCCAAGGCTCTTGCAATTTCAGCAGCACAGTCTGCCGGATCAAAGATATCCAGCGCCACGTCATAGCCTGCCTGCCGGACATGCCACAGCAGCTCCGTTGTCTGGGGAACATCCAATTTCGCCTGCCACAACTCTTCGGCGCGGCTGAAAACCTCCGCCGGCTTTCCTTCCATAATAATGCCGCCCTGCTGCATTACCAGCACCCGATCTGCCATCGTTGCTTCGTTCATGTAGTGGGTGATGTGGATAACTGTAATTCCCTCTTCCCGATTGAGCCGGGAAATCGTATCCATTACTTCTTTTCTACCATGGGGATCCAGCATTGCAGTACTTTCATCAAAAATAATACATTTTCGATGCATGGCAATCGCACCCGCAATGGCAACCCGCTGTTTTTGTCCGCCGGACAAACGGTGTGCCGCGTGGCGCGCATATTTCGTCATGCCTACGGTCTTCAACGCCCAGTCTACCCGCTGCCGGATTTTCTCCGGCGGCAGTCCCAGATTTTCCGGACCGAATGCGATATCCTCCTCAACAATCGTTGCCACCAGCTGGTTATCTGGATTTTGGAACACCATGCCCACTTTCCGGCGGCCGTTGTTGATATCTTCCTCTGTTATGCCATCCTCGGTCATATCCTTGCCATCAATGTACAGCTTTCCCTCTCCCGGAAGAAGGATCATACAGAGAATCTTCGCCAAGGTAGACTTACCGCAGCCATTGTGACCCAAAATCGCCACAAACTCTCCTTCTTCAATGGAAAAGCTTACGTCCCGCAGCGCCTCTACCGACTGTCCTTCTTCATCGCCGGGATAGGAATAGGATATATGCTCCGCTTTTATTATGGTGCTCATTTATTTCTCCGATTTCTGTGCTGTAGTATCGTCCGGCGTCCACCGTGCGCTGGCTCCCGCCGGAAGAAGCAGCCCTGTTTCCTCCACTCGCAGCCCAAGCTCGCCGGTATCAATCTGTCCCCGATTTCCCATAGCATGCATCACCATATAACCCATGGTCGCTGGAGAAAGTCCGGTAGTATACGAATTTACAAGGAAAAACAGCGGATTTTCCGTCATAAGGGATGCTGCAAGGGAGATCAGTTCATGGGCGCAGTTTTCCAACTTCCAGATCTCTCCACCCGGGCCGCGCCCGTAAGACGGCGGATCCATAATCACTGCGTCATATTTTTTCCCGCGCCGGATTTCCCGCTCCACAAATTTCTTGCAGTCGTCCACAATATACCGAACCGGCGCATCGCCCAGTCCGGACAAACGCAGATTTTCCTTTGCAGCCTGCACCATACCCTTTGCCGCATCTACATGACACACAGCAGCGCCTGCCGCAGCCGCCGCAGCCGTAGCGCCGCCGGTATACGCAAACAGATTCAGCACATTCGGCTTTCGCCCTGCCGCGACAGCGCTGCGGATAATCCCGGAAAACCAGTCCCAATTGACTGCCTGTTCCGGGAAAAGCCCTGTATGTTTAAATCCCATAGGACGCAGTTGAAACGTGAGTGCACCATACTGTATATTCCAGCTTTCCGGAATTTTACACACCGTCCACGCACCGCCGCCGGATTTGCTTCTTTTATAGACTGCGTCTGCTGATTTCCAGAGAGGATTTTTCCGCTTCGTATTCCAAATCACCTGAGGATCGGGTCGAATCAGAATATAATCTCCCCAACGCTCCAGCCGCTCGCCTGCCGATGCGTCCGGCAACGCGTAATCTTTCCATGTATCATTTGCCCACATGATTCCACCACATTCTGTAATTAGTTATTATAAAACTGCCCAATTCTTGAAAAGGCGCTGTGACCGTGACAGATTGCAATCGCCAGCGCATCTGCGGTATCATCCGGTTTCGGTGCTTCCCGCAGTCCGAGGAAAGAAGTCACCATAGTAATCACCTGTTTTTTGTCCGCCCGTCCGTAACCGACTACTGCCTGTTTCACCTGAAGCGGCGTATATTCCGATATGGGAACGCCCCGTTCATGCGCAGTCATCAGTATGACACCTCTTGCCTCTGAAACAATGATACCAGTCTTTTGGTTTGTATTCCAGAAAAGTTCCTCCACGCACATAGCATCCGGATGATACTTGTCCAGAATCTGCCCAAGCGCCCGATGAATCTGCAAAAGCCGTTCTTCTGTTTTCTCTCCCGCCTTCGTCTGAATTGAGCCGTATGCCAGCGGGACAAAGTTTCTCCCCTCGTATCGCAGCACGCCCCATCCCACGATGGCAATGCCGGGGTCAATTCCAAGTATGACCATGCCGCACCCCCGCTTTTCTGTCCATAAAGATATTTATCCATGTTAAAAATACTTTCTATACAGTATACCATATTTTGATCTTTCAGTCAAAGGAAGAGATACAAAAAAATCATATTTTACAAAATTCTTACAATTTAGTATAAACCAGCTATCTTAGTAAAAAATGAGGTCCCCTTCTTTCTACAAGAAGGGGAAGCAGTGAAGTATAAACCTTCAAAAGGCTCCTCCAATAAGGAAGATAGCGCCCGAATACGCACTTTATAAACCGCCTCACCAGTAAAGAAAGGTGCATACCGCAAAAGCGCCCTTATGCAATGGGAGGCGACGCAACGTAGCCATCCCCCCTTTTAAGCCTTCCCTATGCAAGAGGAGGCTTAAAAGCGCAGCCATTCCCACTTTTTATGCCTCCCTTGTGCAAAGGAAGGTGACTCACCGCAGGTGAGTCGGAGGGATTGTCTAAACGATACCATCGATTTGCAGGCTCTACAAAAGACAGCAGGGACAATCCCCCACCCGCTATCGCGGGATGCCCCAGGAGTTCGCAAAGCGAACTCCCTCACAAGTGGGCACTTTGAGTTGAAATTGCACGGGAGTTTCCTTTGCCGAGGAGACCTTCGATTTAAGTTGCGCAGAAATTCCTTTTGCACAAGGGGACCTGATGAAGTTTGCGCTGCGTGGCGCGCCGTACCGCTTCCACCCTTTTATGCCTCCCTTGTGCAAAGGGAGGTGGCTCACCGTAGGTGAGTCGG
>CATLAS010000127.1 GCA_949878535.1 uncultured Eubacteriales bacterium
AAAAACCTGCCCTTGGCAGAGGGCTTGATATGATTTTTTCCGACAACACACCGGATCAGCCGCAGGACAGCGTCATCAAGCTGCGCCTGTCCCAGGTGGAACCAAAAAGCGACCAGCCCCGACAGCATTTTGATCCGGAGGCTTTGTCCCAGCTTGCAGATTCCATTGCTGCAAACGGTGTGCTTCAGCCGATCCTGGTGCGGGAAGGGCAAAACGGACTGTACCAGATTATCGCCGGAGAACGTCGTTGGCGGGCATCCAAGCTGGCAGGACTGACGGAAATCCCCGCGCTGCTGCTGGAAGCGGACGACCTGCGCACCGCGCAGCTTGCCCTGATCGAAAATCTCCAGCGGGAGGATCTCAATCCATATGAAGAAGCGCAGGCATATCAAACCCTTCTCGCACAGTTTGATCTGACCCAGGAGGAAGTGGCAGGACGGCTGGGAAAATCCCGCAGCGCCATTGCCAATTCTCTGCGTCTGCTGGATCTGCCGGAATGTATTGCAGTAATGCTGCAGGATGGAAGACTGACCGCAGGACACTGCCGGGCACTTCTGGGACTGCGGGACAAAGACGGTATCGAAGCCTTAGCGCAGCGGATTGTTGCACGTAATCTGTCTGTGCGGGAAACGGAAGCTGCGGTGAAAGCCCAAAATAAACAGCGTCCTGCACCTGTTCCCAAGGAACCGGGTGTGCAGGTAAATTATGTGGCAGAGCTGGAACACAAAGTTACTGGACTTACCGGACGGTGGTGCCGGATTTCCACCAAAGGCGGCAGAAAAACCATATCTATTGAATTTTCTGATGAAACCGATCTGGAAGCCCTGCTGGAAACAGTATGCGGCAAGAAAATTACGGAAGAATAAAATTTATATATTTCTATATAACTGATTAGGAGTTGCAACAATGCTGGACATTAAACTGATTCGGGAAAATCCGGAGGAAATTGTCCGCCGTCTGGCGGCAAAAGGAACAGATGCAAAGGACGATATTGCGCGTATTGTAGAACTGGACGCACGCCGTCGGGAAATGATAAGCGAGAACGAAGCGAAGAAAGCGGAACAGAACCGCGCCACCAAGCAGATCCCGCAAATGAAAAAAGAAGGTAAAGATCCTTCTGCTGTTTTTGCAGCTATGAAAGAGCTGTCCGCACAGATTAAAGCAAACGATGAAAAGCTGGCACAGGTAGAAGCGGAATACAACAATCTGCTGCTGGGACTGCCCAATCTGCCGGATCCGGATCTGGCGCCCGGCGGAAAAGAGAATAATGAACCGATCCGCTATTTCGGCGAGCCCCATCATTTTGATTTTGAACCGAAAAATCACGTAGATTTGTGTACCGATCTGGGGTTAATCGACTACAAGCGAGGAACAAAGCTGTCCGGAAACGGATTCTGGATTTATCGTGGCATGGGTGCACGTCTGGAATGGGCACTGCTGAACTATTTTATTGACACCCACCTTGCCGATGGGTATGAGCTGGTGCTGGTACCTCATATGCTGGGATACGAATGCGGGCTTACCGCAGGTCAGTTCCCTAAATTTAAGGATGAAGTATACTGGTTAGAAACTGCGGAAGATGAACGCCGCCGCTTTATGCTGCCCACCGCAGAAACAGCCCTTGTATCTCTCCATCGAGATGAAATTCTCACTGAGGCAGATCTGCCCCGGAAATACATTTCCTACACACCCTGTTTCCGTAGAGAAGCCGGTTCTTACCGGACGGACGAACGGGGCATGGTACGGGGACATCAGTTTAATAAGGTTGAAATGGTGCAGTATACCCGTCCAGAGGATTCCGACGCAGCCTTTGAAGAACTGGTCGGAAAAGCAGAAGCGCTGGTAAAAGGATTGGGATTCCATTTCCGTACCGTGAAACTGGCCGCAGCGGACTGCTCCGCATCTATGGCACGGACATACGATATTGAAATCCACATTCCTTCCATGGACGGATATAAAGAAGTTTCTTCCGTTTCCAATGCACGAGATTATCAGGCACGCCGGGGAAGCATCCGCTTTAAGCGGGACGGCAGCAATACAACCGAATTTGTACACACGCTGAACGGTTCCGGACTGGCAACCAGCCGGATCCTGCCCGCAATCGTAGAACAGAACCAGAATGCGGACGGCAGTGTCTCTGTTCCAGAGGTTTTACAGAAGTACTTGGGTACGGATATTTTGAAGAAGGACTAACAATATTATAAGGTTTTCCATTAAGGAAAATTGACGCCATACCAACAGTCTCCCCTCCAGCAAAGGGAGCCTAAGACCAATCCTTATAGCCCCCCTTGTGCAAAGGGGGGTGCCGATGTAATCGGCGGGGGGATTGTATGCATGTACTGCCGATTTGTAGATCATTCAAAATGACCATTGAGACAATCCCTCAGTCGCTGTCGCTTCGCTTACGCGACACCTCCCTTTATTGGGGGAGCCATAAAAAAGTTGTGCTTGCTGCTCCCCATCGGAACTGTGTAGCAGGTCCTCACATGGGGGCTCAAGGTTAATTGTAGCACTCACCGGATATCCTTACAAAGTTCGTACAAAAATCCAGATTCATAAGGAGGTCTCCTATGTTACTGGACATTTATACAAATTTTTCATTTGAGAATTCCACCATATCCCTCACCCTGATTATATGGGGTCTGTATGCAGGCATACTGATCGGCGGCATTGCCTCTGTATATAATAAATGGTATTTGGGCGGTGTGGTACGCGCACTCCTTGCGGCAGAATGCTTGTCTGCAGAAACGGGCAAAACTCTATCCGAACTTGGACGCCCCACATGGGGAATGAAACGCGCTCTTCGGGACGGTACTGCCTTGCGTAAGTCTGTTTCCATTGCAAATCCACAGGAATGCTTGCTCACGCAGGATTCGAAACGTTTTGGTGCCATTCGCCGCTTCTTTACCGGATCGGCACAGCCAAATCCAAAACTGAATTTATCCTTAGCGCGGCTTTATATACCGGAAGAAAAAAAATATCATGCCGAGGTTCGCTATGAGAAAAAGGGAAGCGCACCAATTTGGCTTCTGATCGGCGGAGTGATTCTTCTTGTTATTGCCGTTCTTGCTACCTTTTTTATTCCGGAACTTCTGCAGATGATTGACAATGCAATCACCATGTTTAAAAACCTGTAACCCTCAGCGAAAGGAGACGTGTCATGTCCCAGCCCAAACAAAACAAACGTAAAATGAAAACCGGTTTTCAGACCCGCACCAACATTATTATTATCGGCGTTTCTATATTGGTGAGCGTGCTGCTGATCGTGGGGGTTTTATATCTTTTCGGAATCCGATATGTTAAATACCGCTTTGATACCGGATTTTCCGTATCCTTTGTTGGTGTTTTAAACAGTGACGGTATGCCTGCCACCGGACATATCTCCTATGGCGGCGACAGCGCTGTAAAAGGTCTTACCGCCACATATGATGCAGAAAGTAAAACCTTGGAATATTCAAATGGTGATGTTTATGAAGGGGAAGTAAAGCATCTTGTCAAGCATGGAACCGGCAAGCTGACCCGTGACAACGGAGACGTTTATGAGGGTGAGTTTTATGAGGATCGGCAGCACGGCCACGGTGTGTCTACCTTCGCAAACGGAGATATATACGACGGTGAATATGAAAACGGAAACAAATCTGGTCAGGGGACTTACACCTGGGCGGACGGAAGCGTATATACCGGCTCCTTTAAAGACGATTTAAAGGATGGGGAAGGCGTGCATACTATGGCGGACGGCGCATCCTATGAAGGCTCCTACGTTAAAGGCGCAAAAGAAGGAAAAGGCATATACAAATATGCAGATGGCGGCGTTTATGAAGGGGAATTTCTTGCAGATCAGCGCTGGGGACAGGGAACCTATACCTGGCCGAACGGAGAAGTATATACCGGGGAATTTCAAAATAACACCCTGTGGGGACAGGGAACCTATACCTGGCCGGACGGCAGAACCTACACAGGCTATTTTGAGGACGGCTTAATCGTACAAGCAGACACTGCCGGAGGAAATGCAGCCACACCGCAGGAATGAAACTGCATTATTTTCGCATATACTGACAAAAGCTATAGTTTTCCTTTTAAGCCTAAGAAAGTACGGTAATTTGAATGGGTAAAATTAAAATTACAATAAATAAAAAAGCATGGGATCAGTCTTTCGGATCTATTCACCGAGG
>CATLAS010000128.1 GCA_949878535.1 uncultured Eubacteriales bacterium
TATATTTCTTTGAAGGACTGCGAGATATTCTTACCGGGAAAAGCAGTCCAATTTATTCCTTCAGCCGAGCGCTGGGCGGCGAATTTTTCGGAATTTTTGCCTATTACCTTGCCAGCCCCTTTTCCTTTATTGTTACGCTGTTTCCAAAATCTATGATCACCGAAGCCCTGCTGCTTATGTTTTTGTTGAAAGTGGGCAGCTGCGGACTTACTTTCGGTATATATATTGAAGCCACACGCAAAAGAAGCAAAACGGCTACCGTAATGTTCTCCTGCATGTATGCCCTGTGCGCTTATGCAGTGGTCATGCAGCACAATACCATGTGGATCGACAATCTGATTCTGCTTCCGCTGGTTATGTTAGGCATTGAAAATCTGATCAAATACGGCAAATTCAAGCTGTATGTAATCAGCCTTACAATGGCAATTTTCAGCAACTTCTATATCGGGTATATGATGTGCATTTTCTCCGCTGCATATTTCCTGTATGCATATTTCTCCCGAGATCCGGAGGAACGCAATCCCCTGGGACGGCGTTTCCACTTTGCAAAAAGCACCGGTCGATTTGCACTGTATTCTGCAATTGCAGCAGCAATCTGTGCCGCTCTTCTCCTTTGCACCTATTATTCGCTTGGGTTCGGTAAAACGGAATTTTCCAACCCCAACTTCACCCCAGATCAAAAATTCGACTGGATGGATCTGGTGTCCAAGCTGTTTATCGGCTCTTACGACACCGTTCGTCCCGAAGGACTTCCTTTCCTCTACTGCGGAACGCTCACTTTGATTCTGCTTCCCCTATATTTTCTGGCACCGCATATAAAAACCCGGGAAAAAATCGCTTCTGGTTTGCTGATCGCGTTTTTCCTCATCAGCTTCAATATTACTACATTGGATTTGTTCTGGCATGGTATGCAGCGCCCCAACTGGCTAAACTACCGTTACAGCTTTATGCTATGCTTTATTATGGTGCTTCTCGCCTATAAAGCCTTTGAGCGAATCCGGGAAATCGGATACCGTAAGGTGATCGCCGTGTGCGGTGTGCTGGCACTGATTTTGATTGTTCTGCAAAAATTCGATTATGAGCATATCAATGATCTGGCAACCATTTGGCTTTCCCTTCTCATCATCGGCGTATATCTGCTGGTGCTCCGGGCATCCACCCATCCGAGGGCATACCTGCGCAGCACAGCTGCTCTGGTGCTGGCAATTCTTGTAGGCGTTGAAATGTTCGGCGCCGGCATCGCCAATCTGATTGATCTGGACAGCGATGTGGTTTATTCCAGCAGAACCTCTTACCGTTCCTTTATTGACCGGCTTTTGCCTGTAACAGAAGAAATTCAGAAAAGAGACGATAGCTTCTACCGGATGGAGAAAACAATCCACAGAAAAACCAACGATCCGTATGCACTGCATATGTACGGGCTGTCCAATTCCACCTCCACTTTGAATCAAGAAACCATTAAGCTGCTGAACAATTTGGGGCTTTCCTCCAAATCTCATTGGAGCAAATATCTGGGGTCAACCCCTGTTGTAGATTCCCTTCTGGGTATAAAATATCTCATTGCGGAAGCGGACGACACATCCGTGCCGGATTTTTATAACGCAGTATATTCTACAAAGAATGAAAAAACTGGCGAAAATGATCTTACCGCATATGAAAATCCGTATGCTCTGTCCCTTGCCTTCGGCGTAAGCAAAGAGTTGGAAACACTGAATATAAACGACGAAAGCTATGTTTCTCCTTTTGAGCGGCTGAACGCTATTGTAGACAGTATGCTGGGCAACGAGCAGGCAGCAAATGTGTTTACTGCCCAGCGATTCACCGAAGAAACCTCCCCCGCCCTTTCCACTTCTTCCGTTTCCGGACACACGAAATACAGCAAAAACGGTAAAGCCGGCGAGGGAACCGTTACCTTCACCTTGAATATTACTTCATCAGATCCCCTGTACTGCTACTTCCCAAGCAAATATGCAAGAGAAGCAGATCTCTATGTAAACGACGTAAAAAAAGGCACCTTCTTTGGAAATGAAACCTTCCGTATCGTAAAAATCGGATCCTTCAATCCGGGAGACAAGGTCACCGTAGCCCTGACACTCACAGACGATGAACTATATATAAAAAAGGATGCGGATTATTTCTATTACCTGAACACAGATACATTCAAAACAGTCATGCCTCTTCTCGCAGAGAACCAGTATAATATTACAAAATATCGGGAAGATGCTTTCACCGGCACCATTACCGTAACGGAAGACAAGCCTCTTGTGTTCACCTCCATTCCCTATGACGAAGGCTGGAACATCTATGCAAACGGAGAGAAAGTTCTTCCTGCAAAAGTGTTGGACGGTCTGATCGGATTTTATCTGAAACCGGGCGAATACACATTGGAACTGCGGTATTGGCCTTCCTGCCTTACGATAGGCTTGATTGGTTCTGCTGTTGGGCTCTGTGCTTTTGCCGCTGCATGGTTTATCAGCGTGCAATATAGAAAGCGCCGCCTGGCAGAAGGATGCCCCGTATATGTTCCCTGCGATTTGAACGCGGAGGAAGTCCAAACAGAGGAGCCCCAGATGGAAGCGTTCAGTCAGATTCAAATAGAATTGGACGAACTGCCACCGGCACAGCCGGATAACACTGAACCGTCTGATACGGAAAAGACAGAGGAGGAACAGCCATGATCCATTGCCTGACCGGCGAATTGATTATTTTAGATGCACTGTCTATGACCGCTGTCATCGACTGCTGCGGCGTAGGCTATAAAGTTGCCGTCACTGGAAACACGCTGACAAAGCTGAACAATCCTGCTGCATCCGCGAAGGAAAAAGTACGCCTGTACACTTACATGGCTGTACGGGAAGATGCAGTAGAGCTGTACGGATTTTATACTACAGAAGAGCTGGATACCTTCCGTATGCTGATCGGTGTTTCCGGTGTTGGTCCCAAAGCAGCTGTAGCAATTCTTTCCATCATGACCCCTGCTGCACTGTCGGCGGCAATTCAAGCTGAGGATGCAAAGGCATTATCCCGGGCACAGGGAGTAGGCGGCAAAACTGCCGCGCGTATCGTACTGGAATTGAAAGATAAGTTTGCAAAAAAACTGTTTTCAGATGTACCGGAAACAGCTGGCGCAGCACCTGCTGCCGCCTCCGGCGGTCATTTATCCGACGCCCGCGATGCGCTGCTTGTGCTGGGATATTCCCGCAGCGAAATCACAGCAGCACTGCAGGGACTGGATCCCACATCGGATACAGAAGAAATCATTCGAAGAGCACTGGCAAAGCTGATGAAGTGACGAGGCGCATATGAACGATTACGAAAATGAAATGAATTTTGAAGACCGAATTCTGGAGACCGCATATACAGCAGAAGACTCCGAAACAGAATTCAGCCTGCGCCCCCGTACACTGGACGAATACATCGGACAGGAAAAAGCAAAAGAAATTTTAAAAATCTATATTGACGCAGTAAAACTGCGAGGCGACACACTGGATCACGTTTTGCTGTACGGGCCGCCAGGACTAGGTAAAACCACTCTCTCTGCCATCATTGCATCGGAACTTGGCGTAAATTTCCGCGTCACCAGCGGACCCGCTATTGAAAAACAGGGAGATCTCGCTGCACTGCTTACCAATCTCGGACAGGGAGACGTGCTGTTTATTGACGAAATCCACCGTTTGAATCGGAATGTAGAGGAAATCCTTTATCCTGCCATGGAGGATTTTGCACTGGACATCATCATTGGAAAAGGACCTGCTGCCAGAAGCATCCGCCTGCCCCTCCAAAGATTTACGCTGATCGGTGCAACAACACGGGCAGGGCAGCTCACAACTCCTTTGCGGGATCGGTTTGGCGTTCTGCTGCGGCTGGAACTGTACACACCAAAAGAGCTTGCACAAATTGTAACGCGCAGTGCCGGAATTCTGGATATTCCCATTACCGAAGACGGCGCGCTGGAAATCGCCTCCCGTTCCAGAGGAACACCGCGTATCGCGAACCGATTGCTGAAACGGGTGCGCGACTATGCCCAGGTAAAAGGAGACGGATGCATCACCCTGGAAAGCGCATCAGCCGCGCTGCGCATGCTGGAAATTGATGAGCTAGGGCTGGACAACACCGACCGCAGAATGATGGAAACCATTATCCATTTTTACA
>CATLAS010000129.1 GCA_949878535.1 uncultured Eubacteriales bacterium
TCCCCCTCACAGTCGGAAATGTATGCCGCAAAAGAGTTAAAAAAATATCTGTTTCAGATAACCGGTGCTATGCTGCCTGAATTTCAGGATAACCGGCATGAAGAAGCGAAAGAAATTGTCATTGGTTATACAAACCGAGGCGGGTATACGGAAAAAGACAAAAAAGCGCTAGGCAAAGAAGGGTTTATCATCAAAACCCAGGATGAGAAAATTTTCATTATCGGAAGCAGCGTGCGCGGCGCCCTTTACGGCGTATATACTTTTCTGGAAAAATACTGCGGCTGCCGTTTTTACACAAATGATTTTGAACGTGTTCCCCGAAACACCGACCTGTCTGTGCCTGCCATCGAGGAGGATCGGCAGATTCCCATTTTCCTGCTGCGCAATTCTTACTGGCACAGCGTATCTGATACGGGAATCAGTGCAAAACTGAAAATCAACGGTGACTACGGAAGAGAGCGCTTCCCTGCAAAAGTTGGCGGAGACGTGCATTATGACGGCGGATTCGAGCACACAATCGGCTGGCTGTCCGGACAATGTCCCTACGGCGAGCGGGCATGGACCCAACCCTGTCTGACCAGCGAAGAAACCTATCAGACAGTCCTTGCCAATGTGCGTGGACTTTTGGAGAAAAACCCCAACGCGGATTTTATATCCATCACCCAGAATGACGGTGACGGCGGAGCATGCAAATGCGACAAGTGCCGCGCCATCAATGATGCGGAAGAAAGCGAAATGGGCACCATGCTCCACTTTGTAAACCGCATTGCAGAGGAATTGGGCAGCGAATATCCAAATGTGTTGTTTGACACCTTTGCATACCGCTTCACCCGCAAGCCTCCTAAAAATATCCGTCCGGCTAAAAATGTGGTAGTACGCCTTTGTTCCATTGAATGCTGCTTCCGCCACCCGCTGGACGACTGCGACGTAACCCCCGCTCATGACAATGTGGAGAGCTTTGCAAAAAATCTGCGGGAATGGACTGCAATCGCACCGAATCTTTTTATTTGGAACTACACCACGAACTTTACCAATTTCCCCGTTCTATTTTTAAACATAGAGGCACTGCGCAAAGACGTAGAATTCTTTGCAAGGAACGATGTGAACGGTGTATTCGAGCAAGGAAATATTGCATCTCTCAACGGAGAATTCGGTGAATTAAAGGGATACATTCTGGCGCGGCTCCTGTGGGATCCCTATATGTCCAAGGAAACATATACTCAGTATATACGGGAATTTATCCGGGACTTTTACGGAGCCGGTGCAAGTTATATTGAAGAATATCTGCAAATGGTGCTGGACAACTCCAAAGACTCTCATTTCGGCATTTATTTTGACGATCCTACCCAATATGTATATATTCGTGAATGTGAGACAGAGCTTGCCGGCAAGCAGGAATTTGTCCGCCGCGGGAACAAGCTGTTTGACGCTGCTGAGTCTGCTGCCGAGGATGACATTACCCTTGCCAATGTGCGGCGTTCCCGCATTCAATTGATGGATTATATGGATTTCACCATCCGCGCGGAAATTGATGCAGCGCAAAGTGAAGAAGAAAAAAAGGCGCTCAAAGAAAAGCTGGTAGAAAACAACGAAAAACGGTTTATATATATGCGCCGTTACAATGTAACGCATAATCACGAATTTCACAATTTTGAAGCCCTCAGCGATCCTGATTACGAAACCCACTGTCTGCTTTGGAAATGCACAGGTGAATAAAGTAAAAACCGCCGACATAGTCGGCGGTTTTTTAGCTTTCAAATTTCAGCAAAAAAGTCTCTGCAGCGCAGAGACTTTCATACACTCAGATCTGTTCTTTAACCTTGGCAGCCTTACCAACTCTGTCACGCAGGTAGTACAGCTTTGCACGTCTAACTTTACCGAGACGAATAACTTCTACCTTCTGTACGTGAGGTGAGTGCAGCGGAAAGGTCTTTTCCACACCGCAGCCATAAGCCACTCTGCGCACTGTAAATGTTTCGGAAATACCGCCGCCCTGCTTAGAGATAACGGTTCCTTCGAAAATCTGAATTCTTTCTCTTGTTCCCTCTTTGATGAGGTTGTGCACCTTAATGGTATCACCGATCTTAAACTGAGGAACGCTCTCCTTCAGCTGCTCACTTGCAAAAGCTTCAAGCTTTGTCATTTTTGACTTCTCCTTTTTGATTCTTTTGGTTCGAGAACGTTCGTACAGAGCTGCATTGGACCGTTCCGGCGCGCACAAATCACACGCAGGGTTAATTATAGCACGATATAAAAGAAAAAGCAAGACTTTCCAGCAAAAAAAGTGAAATTCTTTCCAAAAAATCCTGGAAACCGATTGACAGGCGCGGAGTCATATGCTATCTTATAAGAAACAAAAACAGCGGGAAGCTATACCGCTATAGAAAAGGAAACACAGATATGATACCAGTACCGGAAAAACGCATCGCTGAATTTGAAAACATGGGCTTTGGCATGTTTATTCATTATGGACTTTATTCCCAGCTCGGTCAGGGCGAATGGATTATGAATAGCGCAAGAATGTCCAGAGAAGAGTATGCAAAGCTTGCAGATACTTTCACCGCAGCAGATTTTGACGCAAAAAAAATCGCCCGCACCGCTAAGGAATCGGGTATGAAGTACATAACCCTCACAACCCGTCATCATGACGGCTTTTCCCTGTACGATACAAAAGGATTGAGCGACTTTGACGCACCTCATACCTGCGGACGGGACCTGGTTCGGGAATTTGTAGACGCATGTAACGAGGAAGGATTGCTTCCGATCTTCTACCACACCACCATCGACTGGCATGAACTCTCTTACGAAAATGATTTCAAAAGCTATTTGAAATATTTGCAGGACAGCGTAGAAGTCCTCTGCACCCAATATGGCAAAATCGGCGGACTTTGGTTTGACGGCAACTGGGCGCGTCCTGCCAGCGACTGGGACGAGGACGGTCTCTATAGAACGATCCGCAAGCATCAGCCGGACGCGCTGATTGTAAACAATACCGGATTGGACGCACGGGGTGCTACAGGGCATCCGGAAATTGATAGTGTAACCTTCGAGCAAGGCAGACCAGACCCTATGTATCGGGACGGCATGCCGAAATACATTGCAGCGGAAATGTGCCACACGATGAACGATCACTGGGGATTTGGCAAGGGAGACCTGCATTATAAAAGCCTTACCGAAATGATTGAAACCCTATGTGACTGCCGTAAGGTTGGTGCAAACTATCTTTTGAATGTTGGCCCTGACGGAGCCGGCAATATCATTCCCATTCAGGAAGACATTCTACGCGGCATGGGCGACTGGATCAAGCTGTGTGGAAACTGCATTTACACTGGACGCCCCAGCGAAATCAAAGGCGAATGGAGAAACTTTGCCTTAGAGGACACGACAAGTGCATATTTATTTGTATATGACCTTGGCGTTATCGGCAGCGCTAACGTAGTTGTAGACGGCGGCGGCAGAGGATATAAATATTTTAAGAACGTACAAAAGAAAGTAAAGCGTGTATCCTGGACAGACAATGGAGAAAACTTGGATTTTGTACAGCACGGAGATAACTTGTGGTTTGACGCTACTGGGTTCCCTTACGGATGCAACTATGTCGTACGGGTTGCTCGGGTAGAATTTGAATAAGCATAACGTCTTGTTGTATCAGATTAACAGCCAGAAAAAGCCGGGACTGAGGATCCGGCTTTTTCTTATGCCAAAGCGCCTATCCTGTCATATAATGTAATGAGAAATGATCGCGGCAGAAAAACAGGATGGATGAATATGGAATCTAAAATGAAAATAGCATTATGCGGCGGGGACGCCCGGCTTTTGTCAGCTGCTTCCCTGTTTGCAAAAAACGGATATAGCTGCGCCGTATGGAAATGTGCTCCCGGCGACTGCGGAGGAGCTGTGCGCTGCCACGAGCTGCGCCATGCCGTAGACGGAATCGGAGCAGTAATACTGCCTGTTCCCGCTTTTACCAGTGCAGGACGGCTCACATGCACCAGTGACGAGCGAACAGGCATTGACGCGCAAACTCTTTTTGCGGCACTGCCGCCAGAAACAAAAATATACGCCGGCAAGGTGCCAGATCTGATTCGCCGGATCGCTGGCGAATATCATCTTCCCCTCTTCGATTATGCAGAACAGGA
>CATLAS010000130.1 GCA_949878535.1 uncultured Eubacteriales bacterium
TATGATTTTGCGTGGGCTCAAGCCGCTGATTTTTATTATAGCCTTTACTGCGGTTATCAACATTTTCTGGCTGAAGGGCAAAACGGTATTGGTCGATTGGTGGATCATTCATATCTATCTGGAGGGGATTATCAACGCACTCCTGATCGTAGTACGGGTGGTGATTTTGGTAGCGGGAACCAGCGTTCTGCTGACGTATACCACAACACCCCTTGCTCTGACGGACGGGCTGGAACGGCTTTTGTCACCACTGGCAAAGATTCGCCTGCCTGTGCATGAGTTTTCCATGATGATGACCATAGCGCTGCGTTTTATCCCCACTTTGGTGGAAGAAACAGAAAAAATTATGAATGCCCAAAAGGCGAGAGGGGCTGATTTTTCAACCGGCTCTCTGGCACGCCGAGCAAAGGCGCTGATTCCGATTTTGATTCCGCTTTTCATTTCTGCTTTCCGCCGTGCGGAGGAATTGGCAACCGCCATGGAATGCCGATGCTATACCGGCGGAAAAGGGCGTACGCGGATGAACATTCTGCGTTCCAGTTGGCGGGATCCTGCGATGTGTCTGGCACTTTGCATACTGTGTGCAGGCGTTGTGCTGCTCAATCATTTCGCCCCTGGCTATACCTTGGCAATGTAAGCAGGTTATTATGAAAATTGTATTAAAGGTACAATATATCGGTACAGGATACTGTGGATTTCAGTGTCAGAAGAATGGGGCAAGCATACAGGAAATTTTAACACAGGCAGCTTTCCGGGTGTTTGGCAGACCTTGCAACATCACCGGATGCAGCAGAACGGATGCCGGTGTGCATGCGTTGGGATATGTTTGCACAGTGGCTCCTGCTGATGGGAACAATACAGCAAATTGGTATACGATTCCCATAGGGAAGATCCACCGGGCGTTTGTCCCCTTCCTTCCACCGGATATTTCTGTATGTGCAGCAGCCGAGGTTCCCGATGGGTTTCATCCCCGGTATGACGCTGTGCGCAAAGAATATGTGTACCGGATTTGGGATGCACCTTATGCGGATCCATTTGTCCGGAGCAGAAGCTATCATAGCATCCGCAGGCTTACACCGGAGGCGCTGGAACGTATGCAGGCTGCGGCTGCGGCATATGTGGGACAGCATGATTTCCGTGCATTTATGGCAGGGGAGCCCGGCGAAAAAGATACGGTTCGCACCGTTATGGGAGCAGATGTGCAGCGGGAGACAGACGGCATGGTAGTGTTTTCTGTTTCTGCCAACGGATTTTTATATAATATGGTACGGATCATGACCGGCACGCTGCTGGAGGCGGCAGCCGGGAAAATATCCCCGCGGGATATTCCGGAAATTATCGCCTGCGGTGACAGAAGCCGTGCGGGATTTACTGCCCCACCGGAGGGACTCTACTTGCGCAGGGTGCAATATCCAAAGCCAATTTTGTGGCAGTGTGAATAAATATTTCGGAGAGGAGGCATGCATATGGCTGGCAAAAACAGCGAATGGGAGCAGGATGAACTGATCCGGACAGGCAGTCGGAGAAAAAAAGCATCCGGCAAACGGGTGCGCGACAGAAAAGCACCGGATGATTCAGCAGCGCGCAAAAAGAAGCATCCGGCGCATGTTCCCATAGCATTGGATGCTGAGGCGCCTGCTGTCAACAGCTATTATATAGCGATTGCAGATCGGTACAGATGGGCGAAACTTTTGTCCGTGATTCTTCTGGTTGCGTTTTTGTTGATTATGCTCCTTTTTTACCGAAAGAATATTACTTATGGGAATCTGATGTATCTGATCCGAGATTTGGATACCGGCGTTGTATCTACGGTGGGGAAATATGCAGATATCAGCTATGAACGGCAGTATGCGCCTTCCTTTGCACTGTTCCGGGATCGGATTGCAGTTGCAGGTGCTTCCGGATTTCGTTTGTATAACGCATCGGGATCCAAAGAACTGGATTATGAAAGCGCTTACGGGGATCCCCGACTGGTTGCAGGAAACAAATATGCGCTGTTGTATGATGCGGCGGGTAAATCCTATTCCATGTATACAACCATTGCCCGTGTGCTCAACAGCGAAGCGGATCGGGTAATTGAGGACGCTGCGGTTGCAGACGACGGCACCTATGCGCTGCTTACCGGTTCGGACGAATCAAAATATCTCATCACTGTTTACAGCCCGGACTTCAAGCCTGTTGTGAAATATTATAAAGATAAATATGTAATTGATATTGCATTGGACTCCAAGGGAGAGCATATGGCTGTACTGTCCGCCGGGGCAGCCGGCGCAGGGGCATACTGCGAAATTATGTTCTGTACCGTAGGCAGTGAAAAAACTGCATCTGTAGAATTGCAGAATACAATGCCTCTGTTTACTGGATATGCAAATAACGGAAAACTTGCAGTGGTGTGTGATAACAAGGTGTTATTTTATGATGGAGATACACTGTGCGGTCAGTATGATATTGCCGGCGCTGTTCCGGTCGGATTTGATTTGAGCGGAGATTATCTTGCATTGGCTGTGTCAAAAAATGCGGTTGGTTCAGAAAATGATATAATTCTATTTGACACCAACGGCAATATCATATATAATAATACAATCAATGAAAAAATCCGGATGATTGCGGCGGATGGGGACAGATCTATTTATGTTCTTTGTGAGGACAAGGTGCAGCAGTACGCTGTATCCGGCGGGGAGCCGGTCACGGAAAGCCTTCGGGGCGAGGCGCTGGACATCCTGCCGGCGTCTGGCGGCGCGGTCATTTGTGAGGCCGGCGGAACATATTCTCTCTTTTTCGGTGAATGAGTCGGGAAGTTCTGCAATACAATATATAGAAACATGCTTGCTATAAAGAAAGGCAAGGTTTAATATGCATTTTATATTGGATATTGTTATTGTCGCACTGTGTGTGCTGACGATTTTAATAAGCTACAAACGGGGATTTTTCAAGTCTGTTATGAGCCTCTGCTCTGGTATCGGCGCACTGCTTGTAGCGTATACGTTTACGCCAAAGCTTGCCTTATACGTAAAGGAAAAGTTTCTGCTGGATAAAATTGCCGATGGCGTGGTAGATACCCTTGCTTCTATGGCAAAGGCAGGTGCGGACGGCGCGCAGAACATGGTGTACGATTTGTCCAAGCTTTTGGAGAATTCACAGTTTTTGAAAATTCTGGACCAATACGGAGCAGATTCACAGCATATAACCGAACTGATCAACAGTGCCAACGACGGCAGTCACGCTGCAGTGGAGCAGGTGTCATACGCGGTGGCGGATCCTATCGCTGGAACTATTGCAAATATTGCTGTGTTTATCGGCTTGTTCCTGGCGGCGATTTTAGTGCTGCGGCTGATTACATGGGCAATCGGCATTGTGTTCACGCTTCCCGTGCTGCGCGGCGTGGATAAAACCTTAGGGCTTGTCTTTGGTGTGATCAGCGCGCTCCTCTTTGTATGGATTTTTGCGATGGTTGCCGATGCGGCAGTACAGGCGATTGCTTCCGTTGCCCCGGGAACGGTAGATGCGGCAGTGCTGGATGACTCTGTTTTACTGAAATTTTTTGCGCAGTATAATCCGATAGAAGCGATCACCAACGCTGTTTTTGGCCATTAACTTATAATTTATAAACTTTTTCAGAAAGGTTCACTTTTATGAAGGCAAAGTACATTCCGAATATTTTGTCAATTGTACGGCTTCTTATGTCTTTTGCGTTTGCAGCCATTTTTATCTGGGCATATCCGGATTATGTAATGCTGGCTGCGGTTATTTTCGTCCTGTCCGGTATAACGGACGTAGTGGACGGAATCCTTGCCAGAAAATTCAACTGGGTTACAAATGCAGGAAAAATTCTGGATCCCCTTGCAGATAAGCTGATGCAGTGCACAGCCCTGCTTTGTCTGGTTTTTCGGGGAATTGTTCCTTGGTGGATTTTGATTTTGATTGTGCTCAAAGAACTGATGATGGGCTGCGGTGCCATTGTTCTCTTTAAGAAAAGCAGAGAGATCGGCGTGTCTAAGTATTTCGGTAAAGCATATACAGTGGTGTTTTACGCTGTGGTTATGCTGTTTTTACTGTTCCAGGATTGGTTTAGTGTAAATATGTGGGCTACCTACGTTTTGTGTATATTCACAGCGGTGAT
>CATLAS010000131.1 GCA_949878535.1 uncultured Eubacteriales bacterium
CGTGTACGCTGCTGCGTCCTTTGCGCTTTTTGCGATATCATCCCAAAGTGCCATAATAAAAAATCCTTTCTTCCGCTTGTGCCGTAACACAAAACGGGGCATAAAATATTGAATTTGGAGAGGCTCTCTCCAATTTTACACCGAATTCTCCAATATATAAAACATTTTTTCTCTTCTTTTTACTCATTATACACAATAGGAGTACGAAAGTCAATGAAATATTCATGAGCAAGCGGTTAAAAGTGTTTGAATTGGAAAATACTAATCCATGATAAATCTGCTTCGAAAGGAAGTGCTACTATATGCAAATGGATAAAAATTCCTATAAAAAATACGCAGACGCCAGAGCGCAAAAATCGCCATGCGCCAAAAACTGTGTGTGCGCATTTTTATTCGGCGGTCTGATCTGTGTGATTGCCCAAGGTTTGAAAGAACTATATATGACTTTCCTAAAGGAAGATGACGCAGGCACACTGGTATCGGTAACTTTAATTTTTATTGCCGCACTGCTCACCGGGATCGGGATCTTTGACCGAATCGCCAAGCACGCCGGTGCAGGCACATTGGTGCCAATCACCGGCTTTTCCAACGCAGTCGCCTCTTCTGCGTTGGATGCCAAAGGCGAGGGCTTTGTTTTAGGTGTGGGCGCAAAAATATTCACCATTGCCGGTCCGGTTATTTTGTACGGTATAACAGCAGGCGCCATTTACGGCGTTATATATTATATTGCTACGTTGATTATTAAATAAAAATTCTTCAGAACCTTGCAAAGGAACAATCATAGTATGGAAAATTTAATTCGAATACCGAAACCGGTATATATCCTATCCTCCGCCAGTGTCGTAGGACAACACGAAAAGAACGGTCCTCTTGGAGAATATTTTGATATTGTCGGAGATAAAGACGATACCTTTGGCTGTGACACCTGGGAAAAATCTGAAAGTGAAATGCAGCGGCTCGCCCTTTCCCGTGCTTTAAATTACGCTTGTATAAAAGACACAGATCTGGAAGCAATTCTTGCAGGAGATCTGCTTAACCAATGCGCCGGTTCTTCTTATGGGTTGGTTAGCTTTGAAACGCCCTTTCTGGGTTTGTTCGGCGCTTGTTCTACAGCCGCCGAAGCACTGCTTTTGTCCTCTCTTCTCTGCTCCTCTCATATGAAGCGATGCGCAGCTGTCTCATCTTCTCACAATGCTTCCGCAGAGCGGCAATTCCGCTATCCTCTGGAATACGGTGGGCAGCGCGCCCCTACCGCCCAATGGACGGTTACAGGCTCTGCGGCTTTTATTACCACAAGTTGCAAAGATGATTTTTCCAAAACCGCGCACAAGGTCGAGCCGGTCCCAATTATAACGGAAGCGTTGATCGGAAAATCCATTGACGCCGGGATCACCGATGCGAACAATATGGGCGCTGCAATGGCGCCTGCCGCCGCCGACACATTACTGCGGTATTTCCGAGAATCAGGCCTGCAGCCATCTGATTTTGATATTATTATGACCGGAGACTTAGGATTTGAGGGCAGCAGTATTCTCTGCGATTTGACCTCTACAGAAGGGCTGGATATCTCAGCAGTACACTGCGATGGTGGGATGATTATATATAACCGTGAAACACAGGATAAGCACGCTGGAGGAAGCGGATGCGGATGCAGTGCGGTTGTTTTAGCCGCTCAAGCATTGCGCGGAATTCGTACCGGGCAAATCGCAAATATGCTTTTTATCGGAACAGGCGCGTTAATGAATCCAACGGCAATTCAGCAAGGCGCTTCTATTCCTGGAATTGCGCATCTAATTCGCATCACAGCAGATATAGTATAATTTATACAAATGCAAAAAATACAGGAGATACGGAATGGATATTATTTTACCTTACCTCTGGGCATTCGTTGTCGGAGGGCTGTTATGTGTAATTGCACAAATATTGATCGACAAAACCAAACTTACTCCTGCACGGATATTAGTGTCCTATGTAGTGGCAGGCGTAATACTTGGCGGATGCGGAATTTATAAATATCTGATTGATTTTGCCGGCGCAGGTGCGACTACACCCCTAACCGGATTTGGATATTTAATTGCAAAAGGGATCCGTGAAGAAGTAGAAAAAAATGGACTTATGGGCGTGCTCACAGGCGGAATCACAGCTGCTGCTGCAGGAATAGCTGCTGCATTGATCTTCGGTTTGCTTGTTGCCATATGTTTCCGCGATAAAAGAAAACAATAATTAACAAGTGACACACCAATAGTCGACTTCCTTGAAAAAAAGTGATAAAAAACCGGAAGGCAAATGCCTTCCGGTTTTTTTCAGGATCTTAAAATCCTGTTTGAACTTCATGGATTCATGTTGTTCCTTATTTTGTAGGGGTATAAGTACCTGCTATATACCGTGCAATGTTTGCTACACTCATAGGGTCAACAACACCGGTTCCTGTAATATCACCTACCAGTGTAGGAGTCATTGTACCGCTTGCCATTCTAATAATAATCGCTGCATCCATAGAATCTACTACACCGTTACTATCTACATCACCGATCAGATAATGTTTAGGCGTGATTGTTACATTCTGAGCAGGCATCGTAAATGTAGTTGTGCTGGACGTTACATCTGCAACAGCAGCTACATCACCGGTCCATGTTTCAAAACGATAGCCCCAATTTCCATCCAGATAGAATGCATCAGCAGTAAGTGTAACCTGCTCACCTGCTGCATACTGATACTCTACACCATTGATTGTTGCTGTATACTTGTCACTTTCGCCGGGTTTAGTAATCACATCCGGAATCGGATCTCCGGTAAGCAAGCGCTCCTGTACAACGTTCTTTGCATAGAACTGTACGTCAAAGGTTCTCATGATAATAGTATTTTTCGTTTCGCCTCTATCGTGCTTTGCAAGGGGAACAAATCCAGCAACCCGCAGCTGACCATCCCACAATACAAATCCGGTCTGTGTATTATCATCATAAACAAACTTGAGGTTGTGCCAATTGTTCATGAAAGTTGCTGCTTCTTCCTTGCTAACTTTTTCATACACAAGCGCCCACTTTTCAAACTGTTCGCTGGTATGAACCTTTGAGTTTTCATCACGGTTATTGCGAATAAGAGCAAAGTAGTACTGATCATCTGCCGGAATGTAGAAGAGACCGCCGTTATAACCAGTCTTTTCGTTTCCGCCGTAGGTTGTATAAATACCAGAAGTATAGCCCTTTTCGCCAGGCATGTTATTCGTATCGTCTATATCTGAGTTGCCGTCTTCCTTCGCATAAGAATATCCGGTCATATATACATCCATAGCCTGAGAGAAGGAAAGAGCATCCGACTTAATCTCTTTTCCATAGAATGCAGTTCCTGTAAAGCCGGGATGCGTCAGATTTACAACAGCTTCCTTGTTCCAAATCTCATATGCATTTCTGTTCTGACCGGTCACAGGATCTTTATAAGGAACACCCACATTCGGTTCTTGAGAATAAGCCCACATTTTGGTCCAGCCGCTTCTGTCTGCTTCTGATTCGCTGTCAGTGGAATCAAATGCATCAGGCATTCTTGTCAAACTTGTATCTGTAGCCTTAAAGGAAGCAACTTCATCATATTTAGTTTTCGGAAGCGTTCTTCTTACTATGGTTCCGCATGTCTTACAGGTTCCTGTAATGCTGCCGGTTGCGTCTTCTGTTGGCAGAGATGCATTGGAATATTCAAATGTATGTCCCAGGCTGCGTCCCATCTGATATCCGCACTTAGTGCACTTATAGCCGTCTTCACAGGTAGGATCAGCAAAATTTTCATGTTCGCAGATGTCTGCTTCTCTGAAAGGCGTGCCATCCAGAATCAAGCAGTTGGAACCGCCGTCCATTTCATAGTGGTGATAAGAAGCATCGCCAGTTACACCGTTACCCCAAGAAAGAGAGGAAGTATATCCGTTCTGTGCGCCTCTGGGGCCGTTAAACAAAGTAAGCGCCATACCAAGCTGCATACCAACTTCAGGTGTAAAGAAATCGCTGGAAGCGATCCTATCAGGAGCGCTGTCCATGTAAGCCCACGGAATTGCAATTTCATACTGTGTTCTAAAGGTCAGCCCTTTCACCTGCTTTGTAGTAACAGAAGCATAAACAGGATCCCATG
>CATLAS010000132.1 GCA_949878535.1 uncultured Eubacteriales bacterium
CGGCTGAATCCTGATATGGGAAGCGAACGCCTGATAAATCTGATGACTGCATGGCGCCATGAAATCAAGGAACTCATGGGCGGCATGGGTATCAACTCCATTGAAGCACTGCGCGGCAACCGTTTGATGCTCCGCGGAATCGGACTCACAGATAAGGAACTTGAAATTCTCGGCATTGCGCATGCCGGCGAATAAATTTCCATGTAAAGGAATAACACAATGAAACGAGTTTATGTGAACGAAGAATGGTGTCTGGGCTGCCATTTATGTGAATATATCTGTGCATTTTCCAATTCCGGTATGACAGATATGCCCACTGCCCTGAAGGGCAAAAAAATATTTCCCCGTATCCACATAGAGGGAGACGAAAAAATATCCTTTGCGGTGTCCTGCCGTCACTGTCCCGACCCCATTTGCGTGAAAAGCTGTATTGCCGGCGCCCTATCCAAAAAAGACGGCGTAATATGTGTAGATCAACAAAAATGCGTTGGCTGCCTCACCTGCGTTCTGGTGTGTCCGTTCGGTGCACTGTCCCCAGGTGAGGAGGGAATCATGCAAAAGTGTGAGCTTTGTCTGGAAAATGCAGTCGGGGAGCCTGCTTGCGTGAAAAACTGTCCTAACCGGGCCATCGTTTATGAAGAACGGGAGGATAACGCATGAAACAATATGTTATTATCGGAAATGGTACTGCCGCCGTAGGCTGTATTGAAGGCATCCGCAGCACGGATCCGGATGGAAAAATCACTGTTGTTTCCGCAGAACGGCACCCAGTCTACTGCCGCCCGCTCATTTCCTATTATCTGGAAGGTAAAACAGATTTAGATCGGATGCAGTACCGCAGCGCAGACTTTTATGAAAAAATGGGCTGCAAGGTTCTCTACGGCAAAACTGCAGTGAAAATCGATACCAAAACCAAACACGTACTGCTGGAGGATGGGACCGCCCTTCCATATACCGCCGTGTGCGTTGCGGCAGGCTCCTCTCCCTTTATCCCACCTATGGACGGGCTAAATACAGTTGAAAACAAATTTTCCTTTATGACGCTGGACGATACACTCAGCCTTGAAGCCGCCATTAGGAAGGATTCCAGGATTTTGATTGTCGGTGCAGGACTGATCGGTCTGAAATGCGCAGAAGGACTGCGGGACAGAGTGGCAGATATTACCGTGTGTGATCTTTCCGATCGGGTTCTTTCCAGTATTTTGGATACGGAATGCGCCGCTATGATGCAGGCGCATCTGGAAGCAAACGGTATCCGCTTTCTACTTGGTGACAGCGCCGCGCGGTTTGAAAAAAATACCGCTTTCATGAAAAGCGGCAAAACGGTAGATTTTGATGTACTGGTACTTGCGGTCGGCGTGCGCGCCAACACTTCTCTTGTCAGTGATGCAGGCGGCGCGGTAAACCGGGGCGTTCTTGTAGACAATCGGATGCAGACAACCGCTGCCGGCATATATGCAGCAGGCGACTGTACGGAAGGAGACGATATTTCCCTTGGCGGCAAAAGAGTGCTGGCAATCCTACCAAACGCATATATGCAAGGCGATTGTGCAGGCGTCAACATGGCTGGAGGCGACAAAACCTTTGATAAAGCAATTCCCATGAATTCCATTGGCTTTTTCGGTCTGCATGCAATGACGGCAGGAAGCTATTTCGGAGAAGAGGCTGGCGGCAGCCTTTATGAAGAAAAAGGCGAAGGCACATTGAAAAGGCTGTTTATCCGTGATGGAGTGCTCACCGGCTTTATTCTGATCGGAGAGACAGAACGCGCCGGCATATATACTTCTTTGATTCGCGAGAAAACCCCGCTCGACACATTGGATTTCGAGATGCTGAAGAAGGTTGCAACTTCCGCTGCGTTTTCTACAAAAGTTCGTAGAAAAAAGTTTGGAGGTGTGGTATAATGATAACAATCAATGCAGCAAAATTGGATTATAAAAGCCTGAACCAAAAGCTGCGGGAAAACAATACACCGTGCACGATTACTGGCTGCTGTGGGCAGCGCTTTATCGCAGCGGGTATGTCGGATAAAGAAATTACCATTGACGGAGTGCCCGGAAACGCAATGGGAGCTTACCTGAACGGTGCATCCATCACGGTGCATGCAAACGCACAGGACGCTGTAGGAGACACCATGAATGAAGGCAAAATTATTATTCATGGAAGCATCGGCGATGCGGCAGGCTACGCCATGCGCGGCGGTAAAATCTATGTGCGTGGCAGTGCAGGATACCGTGCCGGCATTCATATGAAAGCATATGAAGATAAAATTCCGGTAATGGTGATTGGCGGCACAGCAGGAAGCTTTCTGGGCGAATATCAGGCGGGCGGAATCATCATCGTGCTTGGACTGGAATCAAACGGTAAACCCATTGTAGGGAACTTCCCCTGCACCGGTATGCACGGCGGTAAAATGTTTTTACGGGGAGACTGCAAAAACATCCACTTTCCTCATCAGGTCACAGTAAGACCGGCAGAGAATGCAGATTTTGATACATTCAAACAATACATTTCCGAATACTGTTCACTGTTCGGATACGATATAGCGGACGTACTAAACGCACCCTTTACCGTTGTCACCCCCGACAGCAAGAATCCATATAAACAAATGTATGTAGCAAATTAAAAAACAGCATCATAAATACACAAAATCAGAAAGGTACGGTCATAAATTATGAAGTATTCAAAGCAGGAGATTTTGCAATATGTCCATGAAGAAGACGTGAAATTTATCCGCCTTGCTTTCTGCGATGTATTCGGCAGACAAAAAAACATCTCTATCATGCCGGAAGAACTTCCGCGGGCTTTTGAATACGGAATTGCTTTTGACGCTTCTGCTATTGCCGGATTCGGAGACGAAACCCATTCCGATCTGCTGCTTCATCCAGAACCGGAAACCTTGACCCAGCTTCCCTGGAGGCCGGAGCATGGCAGGGTTGTGCGTATGTTTGCCAGCATATCTTATCCAGACGGCAGACCTTTTGAGTGCGACACCAGAAATCTTCTTAAGAAAGCGGCAGAGACTGCACACAGCACCGGACACTACTTTTCCTTTGGCGCCGAGCAGGAATTTTACCTATTTATGCTGGACGAAACCGGCAAACCTACAAAAATCCCCTATGATGAAGCTGGATATATGGATATCGCTCCCGATGACAGAGGCGAAAACATCCGGCGTGAAATTTGCCTAACCTTAGAGCAAATGGGAATCCGTCCCGAAAGCTCGCATCATGAAGAAGGTCCGGGGCAGAATGAAATTGATTTTCGGTACTCGGACGCATTGACAGCTGCAGACAATGTAATGACCTTTCAAACAGTCGTCAAAACGGTTGCACGTCGGAATGGACTGTGGGCAGATTTCAGCGCAAAACCGCTGGAAAATAAGCCAGGCAACGGATTTCACATCAATTTATCCGTGAAAACCATGGACGGTTCCGACAACTTTGATTATATGATCGCGGGAATTCTTGACAAAGTGGGAGATATGACTGCCTTTTTAAACCCAACAGAAAATTCCTATCACCGATTTGGCAGTAACAAAGCGCCGAGATATATTTCCTGGTCCAGTGAAAATCGCTCCCAACTTGTACGGGTTCCTGCTGCTTTTGGCGAATATCGCCGTGCGGAGCTTCGTTCTCCGGACCCGACAGCAAACCCCTATCTTGCATTTACACTGATGATTTATGCTGTCTTATACGGAATTGAAAACAAGCTCCCTTTGCCGGCAGCAGCAGATTTCAATTTATATAAAACAGACGCCGCAGTTCTTGCAGGATTTAAGCGGCTGCCGGCAGACTGGAACGCCGCCTGCAAGGCTGCAGGCGACAGCGATTTCATCAGGAAGTACATTCCGAAAGCGATTTTGGATATCTACTGTCAAAAATAAGTCAGCACGTAACCAAAAGGAGGGGAGCAAATGGATTTAAAGGAACGTGTATACAGTGTTCTGATTGTTTCAGCCGCAGAAAACTTTAATACTGTTCTGTCTGAACTTCTTCCCGCATCCACTTTCTCCCCCACACATACTGTTTCCGATATCAGTTCTGCTAAACG
>CATLAS010000133.1 GCA_949878535.1 uncultured Eubacteriales bacterium
ACCATATAGTAACCGATAAACTGCCAGATCAGCGGAATGGATACAAGCAGCATAACTTTATCCGTTTCGTTCAGCCATACTTTACAAAGATCCGGTCTCCCGATGGTTTTTAAAAACCAGTTGATAATACCATATTGGTTATGATAAATCATATTCCAAATTAAACCGATACAAACTGCAGAGATTGTACTGGGAAAAAATCCAAAGGTACGATGCATCCCTTTCAGTTTTACCAGTTTCGAATTCACCATGATGACCAAAATAAAAGCGATGCCGATCTGTCCGATAATACATGCAATAACCAAATAAATATTATGTCCAAATGCTTCCCAAAATGTTTTATCCGCAAACAGCGTGATGTAATTCTGTAATCCGGTAAAGGTTTTCTGTGGACCGCCTTTCCATTCAAAGAAGCTATATACGAGAGCCGTTATCAGCGGTACAAATACAGTAAATACAAACATTGCTACGGGTACAAGGAGATATAAAAATATAGTTTTTCCTTTCGGCTTAATTGAATTTAACATTCCACAGCCCCTCTCTTTCCTGAAATTATCTAAAGTTGCCTCTTATGATAAACTGACCTCTGTCTACTTGACAGAGGTCAGTTCAGGCAGAACAACTTTTGTAACCACTATTTCCTTACTATCACTACCTAATCATCGGGAAAACTCCCTCCGTATTTTAGTAGTTGGCTTCATAAGCTTTCTGTGCGTTTGCAGCCACATCTTCCGGTGTCATATCGCCGTTCATCATGGTCTGCAGGTCTGTGTTCAATACATCCCATACTGCATTTGTAATATAAGAATCATAGATTTCGCAGGTTTCTGTGTTCACATAAGACCAGTTGTAGAAATCCTGTGTAATCTGGTCGAAAGCGCTAAGGTCAACATCTGCAACTTTGGTCAGACCGCCTAAAGCATAATTCTCAGCTACAAAACTTGCAAATTCAGGTCCTGTAATGAACTCGGCCAAATCAATTGCTGCTGCCAGTTTTTCCGGCTCATTTGCTAATTTTGCATTGATCGCTACTGCATAACCAAGTCCGATATTCTGAGAGTTCGGTGCTTTTGTTGCATCTGCAGGCTGAGGAAGAACCGCAAAGCCCATGTTGTTCCATTTTGTCTCATCTGTTTCTTTCAAAGTAGCCCAAATATAAGATTCATCCCAGTTTCCGCCGATGAATGCTGCTGCATCACCGGAGATATAATATTCACGTGCATCTTCGTTCGTTACTACGTTGAAGTCTTCATTAAAAATTTCAGTCTGTGTAAACAGGCGCTGTGTCTCTGCCAGTGCGCTTACAAATTCAGCATCCGTGAAAGCTGCACCGCCCTTTGCAACCAGGCTCATGAACCAGTCGGGACCTGTATATCTGTTGCCCAGTGTAGAGAGGAAGTCAGAGTTTGCCTGCCACTTGCCGCCATTGCCGAATGCAACTGTGGTGATACCCTGTCCGTTAAAATATTCAGAAGCTTTTTCTACATCCGCCCATGTTGTAGGGAAGGAATCAAAGCCTGCATCTTTCCACATAGCTTTATCATAAATAACAACCGTACATGTACCGCCTGTCAGAGCCGGATATCCGTAAATGGAATCACCAACCGTAAACGGTGCAAAGTATGCCTGATTATAGTCTGCATAATACGGAGAAGATTTAATATCGTTTGTCAGATCATAAACCAGTCCCTGATTTGCCCAGTCAATGGTATTCATACCCTGAAGCAGGAATACGTCCGGAAGGTCGTCTGCTGCTGCCAATGTTGCAATCTGTGTTTTATATTCCGCATTAGCCAGTACGTTCTGTGTCAGCGTGATATCCGGATGAGCTTCATCCCAAAGCCCCAGCACCGTACGGAATCCGTCCGAACCGCCGTTTCCTTCAGATTCTTCCGAAGTAGAATAATGCATGATCTCCAATTCACCTGCACAAGTAATATCACCTGTTGCTTCTGCCGGAGCTTCTGCTTCCGGTGTCTCCGCTGCGGGCGTTTCCGCCGGAGCTTCTGCCGCGGGTGTCTCTGCTGCCGGTGTCTCTGCCGGAGTTTCCGCTGCCGGTGTGTCTCCCGAACCACCGCATCCTGCCAGTACAGATGCTACCATGGCTGTTGAAAGTAACAATCCAAGTAATTTCTTTTTCATAACTTCATACCTCCTTGAGATTCAGTTTTGACGGATTACGATTCCAATCAATCGTTATCACGCCAGTTCTGTTCAAACATTTTCCTTATGGTCTGACCTTCGAATACCGTTCCCTTCACATTCGTAATTTCCCGAACTGCCGTTCGCGGATTCTCAATCAGATCAATCAGTTTCTCTGCGGCATACCGACCTATATGTAGAGTATCCTGTTTTAAAGTCGTCAGCATCGGAACCACATGTCTTGCTAACCGGATTCCATCATACCCAACCAAAGAGATATCCTCCGGTATACTCATTCCCCGCTTTCTGATCACATTAATTCCTCCAAAAGCAGATAAATCGTCCGGATACATAATACACGTCGGAGGATCTTGCATATCAAGCAGTTTCGCGGTGGCTTTAGCGGCACCTTCCACATCTCTGTATTCGCTTTCCAAAATATACGTATCCGGTATCTCCAGTCCAAGCTTTTCGGCCGTCCTGAAAAAACTGGAAAGCCTGCTTCTGGTAACATGCGAATCCGCTCCATGGATATAAGCGATCTTGCGGTGTCCCATTTGGTATATGTAGGAAAGAAGATCCTCTATACCACTTACATTGTCAGACATCACTGCCATTCTGTCATTAAATACATAATCAACCGTTACTATCGGAATATCACTTTTTACCAGTTCAAGAACCTCCGGGTCCGTGAAATCCACACACGCGATCACTACTCCGTCAAATCCTCTGTACCTGGCACGCTCCAAATAACTCATGTGGTGTTTTCTTCCCTGATTACAATTCAGAAAAGTCAGATCATAATCCTTCTGTTCAACAGCCACCTTAAAACTGTCCAAAACCGCGGCAAAGTAATCATGCGTAAGCCCGTTATTTGCTTCATCCGTAAAAAGCACACCAATGTTATAACTGCGCTTTGTTTTCAGCGTCCTGGCAAATAAATTCGGATGATACCCCATTTCTTCCGCCTTATGCCGAATCATGGCTTTTCTTTCCTCGCTGATATCCGAATGGTTATTCAATGCTTTGCTTACCGTTGCAACAGATACGTGACACTCTCTTGCTATATCTTTCAGTGATGTCATACCGCCTACCTCCTGTTCACTACTTTTTTATACTCCCCAAATCGGTATACAACAGGTGTAGCGTAAACGATATCCTTAAACGTTTTCTACACCTTTATTATATGCTTTATGCCGATGTATTGCAAGCTTTTTCATTCGTTTTTGTGATTTTCGTTATATTTAGTCAAAAATTTAATTTTCAATTTGTGCATTTTATATATTCTTATGTTTTGGAAATATATGTTTTTGCTTAAACGTTTTCTTCCATTTAGTTCTCAAATCATTTTCCGTAAATACTTTCATCCGGTCCTAAAAAAGAACCTTCCTGTATAAACTTCATACAAGAAGGTTCTTCTGTTTATCGGTCGATATGCATTCATTTCCTGTTTTACTGCGCTGCTTCGTCTGTCCCGTTCTCTTCCGGTGCGCTCCCGCTCTCTGTTTCCACAGTCAGATACTTCAATTCACCTTTATTATCCGTAATGTTATATCCCTCTATCAGGCTATTGACATAATCCGAGGTTTTCTGGCTTGCAATGGTATTGGAAATATTTTCATCATCGGCTTCGTCATAATACCGGTTTATAAATTGCACTACATAGCACCGGTTTCCTTCCGTATCCTCTATAACGGTAATGTCTCCTTCCGCTCTTCCGTCTTCATACAGCCAGTCGCTGATGGCAGCCGGTGTTCCGGAATAGTATGCACCCTCCCGAAGGGATGCATCTGTCTCGGAATCTTCATAAGAAGCTTTATTTTCTTCCGTTGCATTCTCCACACAAAGTTCCTTAAAATCAGCCCCTCCCTGACGGGCCTCCAACATAGCCTCTGCTTTACTT